>CAIQBF010000041.1 GCA_903869975.1 uncultured bacterium
AACAATACCAGAATCAAGGACTTGAATTCGAAGATCTTATCAACGAAGGGAACCTCGGACTTATCAAAGCCGCAAGACTCTTCGACCCAAGCAGAGGATTTAAATTCATTTCGTATGCCGTTTGGTGGATCAGGCAGTCTATCCTTGCAGGCCTCGCAGAGAAAGCACGCATGGTACGGATTCCGCAAAACAAAATTGCTTTCTATGGGCAAGCAGTAAAAGCACTGACATCTTTTGAGCAAAAAATGGAGCGTGAACCGTCGACCTACGAGCTCGCCCAGATACTCAACGAGAAGGATCGAGAAATTGAGCAAGCACTCGCTAGCCGAATTAGACACACATCGCTTGATGAGAATCTCGAAAATACCGACATCCCCCTCGTGGAGGTTTTGCCCTCAAATGAAAAGAAGCCGGATGAAACACTTCGGGTAGATTCATTAAAAAGCGACATCTGTTTTGTTTTAAGAAAATTTAAGCCACGCGACACAGAAATAGTCTCGGCATTTTTTGGTCTGACTGAAAACGGTCCAAGTATAGACTACCTAGGCGCAAAATATAACCTGACAAAAGAAAGAATGCGTCAGATTATAAAAAAAATCACAGCGACTATCCGCGACAATCCCACCGACGCGTCTCTACTCAGAGAATATTTATAAAATCAATAACCGCCATTCTACTCATGATAGAATGGCGGTTTTCTTATACTCGTTATGAGTTATAGATACTCATCATCTTCTCCTTGCCTTCAGACGCAAAACATTCGAGTGCTTCACCGATTTTTTTCGAAAGTTTCTTGAGTTCGGCGATCTCAGCTTCTTTGAAGTCTTTCATGAGGAAATCGATCACCGCTGTCTCACCTTTTGGCTTGCGGAGTTTGCCTCCGGGCGTCTCCGGAGACACGCCGACTCGAATACGCAAGAATTCTCGACTCTTGAGCACGCTAATGATATCGCCGAGACCATTATGTCCGCCTGCGCCACGATCAAAAGATATCTTGATGCGGCCTATCGGCAAATCGAGGTCGTCATACACCACGACAAGACTTTCCAAATCTTTCTTCGCTTTGACCAGCGGCTTCACGCTGCCGCCTGAATTGTTCATGAAATTGTCCGGCAGTACAAACTGAAATTTTGCCGAGCCCATCTTGCCGGCCGCAAAAATCGCGCGAGTTTTCTTGTCATCTCGCCAATCCGAAAAATCATGCTTCTTCGCAAGCGTGGCGAGAATAATCCGTCCGGCATTGTGCCGGGTATTCACATACTCGTCGCCGGGGTTTCCGAGACCTACAACAGTAATCATATAGGGAGAGTATAGGGCAAAAAGCGTTACTTGGCACGCACAGAGGCGTTGAAATGTTTTTGTTATGCAACAGAATTGACGTTGTTGTCAATATCAATCATAGTATACAATTGCTCAATATATGGAAGAAAACAATAACCCAACAGTTCCCTTGGCCGTATCAGAAGCAACGTCCCCTGCTACCGGTCCCAAAAAACGCACCACCTGGAGTGCCGCTTGGGAGTTTATCCGCTTCATGCTCCTCGTCGCGGTCATTGTTGTAGGCGTTCGAGTCTTCGTGGCGCAGCCATTCGTCGTCAGCGGTACCTCGATGGTTCCTACGTTCCAAAATTCAGACTATCTCATCATCGATGAGCTCACCTACCGCTTCCAGGAACCTAACCGCGGCGACGTTATAGTCTTTCATCCACCAACTGACGTAAAAACTTACTACATTAAGCGCGTTATTGGACTGCCAGGCGATACGGTCAGTATTGCAAATAGCGTCATTACGATTACAAACGCTGCCTACCCGGAAGGCAAGATTCTTTCTGAGGATTACATCACGACAGATAGCCTGAACGACAACTTTAGTGTCACGGTTCCTGAAGGCCAATACTTTGTTATGGGAGACAACCGCCCTGCAAGCTATGACTCGCGCCGCTGGGGTCTCCTTCCAAAAGACAACATCACCGGCCGAGCACTCTTACGTCTCTTCCCGTTTAACAAGATCGGTGTATTTCCGGGAGAGCATCCGATTTACTAATCCTATTCGTCGCTTATCATCCTAACCACTTCAGTATTGCTATGCCAACACCAAAGAAAAGCGTAAAGCCAGCAGCAGCGAAAGCGCCGAAGAAAGCCTCAGGAGAACTCGCATCGCCAAAAGGCATGCGCGACATCATCGGAGAAGAATATTATCTCTTCCAGGGATTTTTCGAGAAAGCTCAGGAAGTCGCTATGTACTACGGCTTCAAACCGATCGAAACTCCGGTGCTTGAACACGAACACATCTTCACTTCCGGTATCGGTGAAGGGACTGATGTCATCGACAAGGAAATGTATACGCTCCGCACAAAAGGAGGTGACCATTTGGCGCTCCGCCCTGAGCACACTGCTTCGCTCATGCGAAGCTACATCGAGCACGGCATGGGCAATCAGCCACAGCCTGTACTCTTCTACCAGTACGGTCCCTCGTTCCGTCACGACAATCCGCAGAAAGGCCGCTACCGTCAGTTCTACCAGTTCGATATCGACGCCCTCGGTTCCGAGAAAAGCATTCTTGATGCGCTCGTCATCAAGACCATGCTCACGATCATCAACGAAAGTGGCGCGCCGTCTACCTCGATCGACCTCAACTCTATCGGCTGCAAAGACTGCCGTCCAAGCTACGTACGCGAGCTCGTCGCCTACTACAAAAAGAATCTCAACGCCCTTCCAGCTATCGACCGCGAGCGCTTAAAGACGAACCCGCTCCGCATCCTCGACTCAAAAGAAGAGAAGACTATCGAGATCAACGCCGGTGCACCAGACTCCGTAAGCTTCCTCTGCCCTGCTTGTAAAAAGCACTTCAAGGAAGTGCTCGAATATCTCGAAGAGATGGAAGTCCCGTACAATATCAACAAGAATCTCGTACGCGGACTCTCCTACTATTCACGCACAGTGTTCGAGGTTATTATCGACGCAGGCGACGGCACACCACCGCTCACTATCGCTGGAGGCGGACGCTATGACTATCTCGGACGCCAGCTCGGCTCCAAGAAAGACATTTCCGCTATCGGCGCCGCTATCGGCGTAGATCGCATCATCAGCATGCCGTGGTACAACAAGCACACCCCTCGCATCATCAAAAAACCAAAGGTCTACTTCATCCAGCTCGGTATTGAAGCAAAACTCAAGAGCCTCAACATCATCGAAATTCTCCGCAAGGCGCATGTCCCAATGTCCCAGGCGCTTTCCAAGGATTCACTCGGCGCACAGCTCGGCATGGCCGAAAAGTCAGGCGCTCCCTACACGATCATATTCGGACAAAAAGAAGCCATCGAACAATCCGTCATCGTTCGCAATATGGCTACCCGTTCACAAGAAACCGTCAAACAGAAAAACCTTGCCGAGTACATGAAGAATCTGAACAAATAATTTTCTTTCCCCCTTCAGGCTATGCTGAAAATAATCCAAAAAGAAGACCCTGTCCTGCGGCAGATTGCTCGCGAAATACCCGTCGGCGAGATCACGAGTCCGGCAATAAAAAAGGTGATTCGCGACATGAAAAAAATGCTCGCGACACAACCTGACGGCGTAGCTATAGCTGCACCGCAAATCGG
>CAIQBF010000042.1 GCA_903869975.1 uncultured bacterium
TCGCTGCTTGATTTTCACATCACCAAGACCGCCTTTTTCATACTGCGCTTTGAGTTCAGCCACTTCGTTTTGATTCGGATCAAAAATATCCAAATAACTAAAGACGACGTTCCTCGCTACAGAACCAGGATCCTCCACTCGGATATGGTTCGGATCGGTGTACATTTGCATGACCTTATCTTTGATTATCTCTTTTGAATCCGAAAGGTAGATCGCATTGCCGAGAGATTTGCTCATCTTTGCGCCGCCATCGATTCCGACAAGTCGTGCGGTCGATCCGGATACATGCGAAACACGAGAAAATGTCTCTCCATAAAGACGATTAAAACTATCCACAATCTCATTACACTGTTCGATCATCGGCTTCTGGTCCTCGCCAGCCGGCACAACCGTACTCTTGCAGAAAAGAATATCCGCCGCCTGCGACACTGGGTAACAATAAAATCCGGCAGGGACACCTGGCTTGTTCAGGTCTTCTTTCTGATCAACATTTGCATTCCAACCCTTTTGAGCAATTTCTGCCTTGATGGTTGGATTCTGTCCGAGACGCTGAATGGTTACAAGATTAAGGAAAAACACCGTCAGTTCAGCAATAGCTGGAACCTGCGACTGGACGAACATGATGGTCTTCTCTGGATCGACACCACAGGCCAAATTGTCGAGCGCAACCTCGAGCACGTTCTCACGCACCTTCTCTGGGTTGCTCGCATTGTCAGTAAGCGCCTGAACATCCGCCACCATGTAAAAAGCCTGATCGGTCTCGCCTTGCAGCTTCACTCGGTTTTGAATAGAGCCTACGTAATGCCCCAAATGTAATTTGCCCGTCGGACGGTCCCCGGTCAGCGCGATTTTTTTCATAGGGAAAATTGTACCATAGACTAGTACAGAGCACGAACACTCCGGGCACAAGTGCTCCTGTCGAGAAGGCCTCGCGCAGGCGCTCAGGCGCCGAGCGGCCCCGCTGGCCCTCAGGCCAGACAGGGGTTGCCTTTCGACAGGAGCATTTTGTGCCCGGAGTGTTACCGCTATTTCAAGCAATACACAGATTAACCACACGCTATTCCACTTGCCTAGCTTCCCCAACCGCCAAGCCATGCTAAAATCGACGGATGGCCACCGAAAAAAAGCTCCGCGTCCCTCCGCAAAGTCTCGACTCCGAGCGCGCCGTTCTCGGCTCGATCATGCTCAAGCCGGGCACGCTTATTGAAATGGCGGACCGTCTCACGCCCGACTCGTTCTATAGCGACAAGCACCGCAAGATATATGAAGCGATGCTTGAACTCTCAAGCCGCAACGAACCGATAGACCTCATTTCGCTCTCCCACCGTCTCAAGGAGAAGAAGACACTCGATTCTCTCGGCGGTTCAAAATACCTCACCGAACTCACCAACGCGGTGCCGTCTTCGACGAACGCCGAATACTATGCCACGATCGTCGAAGAAAAATACCTTCTCCGCCGCCTTATCGAATCCGCAGACAAACTTGCCGAGCTTGGTTACGATACGCAAGAAATGGCGCTCGAAGACATTCTTGATACTGCCGAAAAAGAAATCTTCGCAATTTCAGAGAGCCCAAAACGCGGAAAATATCTCGCCCTCAAAGATACGCTCGGCGAAGCCTGGACTCGTCTCGAACGCCTGCACTCAAACAAAGGCGAGCTTCGCGGTGTCTCAACCGGATTCAAAGCGCTCGACGACCTGCTTTCTGGATTCCAAAATTCAGACCTTATCATCCTTGCCGCTCGTCCATCCGTGGGTAAAACCACACTCGCCCTCGACTTCGCCCGCCTCGCTGCGACAAAGCAAAACGTTGGCGTAGCAATTTTCTCGCTTGAAATGAGCTCGCAGCAACTCGTCGACCGTATGCTCGCGGCCGAGTCGCGTATCAGTGCTTGGCAGCTCCGCACCGGAGGCCTCTCGACAAGCGGCCAAGACTTCGCTCTTTTGCGCGAAGGTATCGACCGCCTCTCAAAAGCGCCGATATTCATCGATGATGCTGCTTCAAGTACCATCGCGCACATCAAATCGATTTCCCGCCGTCTCAAAAACGAGCACAACATCGGACTCATCGTCATCGACTACCTCCAGCTCATGTCGACATCCAAAAGCTACGACTCCATGGTGAACCAGGTTACTGAAATTTCCCGCTCGCTCAAGGCGCTTGCCCGCGAAATCAACGTACCAGTGATCGCACTCTCGCAGCTCTCTCGTGCCGTGGAAGCGCGCGGCGGTGAGCCGCGCCTCTCCGACCTCCGAGACTCCGGTTCCATCGAGCAAGATGCCGATGTGGTCATGTTTATTCACCGTGAAGATCGCTTCAACAAAGAATCCGACAGAAAAGATATTGCAAAAATCATTGTCGCCAAACACCGTAACGGTCCCGTCGGAGACGTCGAACTCTACATGGACGAAAAGACATCAAGCTTCCTCTCTATCGACAAAGGAGCAGGCCTCGACGCGTTTGCGGCATCAAGTGGCCCGACCGACGTAGAATTCTAATATATGGACTCGCTTCGCAAACTCCAACAGCTCTTCAAACGCTTTCCAGGCATCGGAGAACGCCAGGCAATGCGTTTTGCATACTTCATCGCCACAGCCGACGAAGGCTACGTACGAGAGCTCACAGAGAGCCTGAACGCCATTCGGAAGAACGTCCGCCGTTGCACTCGCTGCTTTGCGCTCTCGGAGAACATTACAGGCGGCAAATGCCCTGTTTGTAACGACCCTATCCGTGACAAGAGTCTCTTGCTCGTGGTCGAAAAAGACGCCGACCGCGATCGATTTATCCAGTCACGAACGTATACTGGAACCTATTTTATTCTCGGCGGCCTCGCGCCAGCTATAGAAAAAGATGCAGCTACGCACATCCGCCTGTATGAGCTCGCCCGACTCATCGAGACCGAGGCAAAAGCCGGTCTCGCCGAAGTCATTCTCGCGCTCTCGTCCACACCTGATGGCGAACGTACCGAAGCCCTTGTATTTAATCAGCTTGAAAAAACAGCAATGAACGAGGTTAACGTATCCGTTCTCGGCAAAGGACTCTCCACCGGAACCGAAATCGAATACTCAGACGCAGAAACGCTGGCTAACGCGTTAAAGTCCCGCACAAAAAGCAACGAGTAGAAAAAATAAAAGCCGGTATGATTTTCAACGCAGCGAAGACTGGGCAGAAAATCATACCGGCTTTTTATTTTTTCGTACGAACTATTTGATTGCAGAGATCTTTACTTCAGAGTAGCCCTGGCGATGTCCGTTCTTCTTGTGGTATTTACTCTTGGCCTTGTATTTTACAACAATAACCTTCTGAGCGCGTCCTGCTGTCTGGAAGATTCCTTCTACCTTTGCACCTTCGATAGTTGGAGCACCGATAGTAGTATCTTTGCCGTTATCGACAAGAAGCACTTCATTAAAGACGACCTTGTCGCCCTTTTTCCATTCTCCGGGAAGAGTCTCAATGCGAACAACGTCTCCGACGGCAACGGGGTACTGCTTGCCTCCTGTGGCTATAATTGCAAATTCAGTCATATGTCCTACCATATTACACGATAAAATCCATAAGTCAAATCCCCAATACCCCTTCTAAAACAAAGATATAATAGCAGCAACCCCCGCAAGCGACATAAGCCCCACCGTGATCCAGCCGATCCACATACGGGATTTTGAGTTTGCGTACTGCCCCATCGTTTCAGTACTGCTTGAAAGCTTAACGATAAACACCAATATTATCGGCGCAATAATGCCGTTGGCGATCGCTGAATAGATCAAGGCTTTAATCGGATCAATTCCAATGAAATTGAGCAGTATGCCAAGTATCACGGAAACGATTATGACGCCGTAGAAAGCATGAGCTTCCTTAAGCTTGCGGTAGAGTCCGTGTTTCCAGCCAAAACTCTCTGAGATTGCGTACGAGGTCGATCCGGCAAGTACCGGAATAGAAAGCATTCCGGTGCCGATGATGCCGATAGCAAAAAGCCAGAAAGCTCCATTTCCAGCAAAAGGTCGCAGAGCGAGAGCCGCGTCTGCGGCGGTTACAATCGTTGTAATTCCATTCGCATACAGTGTCCCCGCGCACGCAGCAATAATGAAGAACATGACAACGTTGGAGAAGAACATGCCGCTCCACACATCCGTACGCACACTCTTTATAATCGCCGGAGATACCTTTTGGCGCCATTTGCTCTCATCCTCGTTCCCCTGCAAATTCTGTTCTTCGACTTCCTGAGATGTCTGCCAAAAGAAAAGATACGGAGAGATTGTTGTACCGAGAATAGCGCAGATCAGGAAAATCTGATCTCGGCTAAACGTGATCGTCGGCACAACAAGATGGTATAAGACCTCTCCCCAATCGAGACGGCTCGCGAGCGCTGAAAGCACATAGGCAAGCAGTACAAACGCAAGATATTTCAAATATTTTGCATAACTTGCGTAGGTGGTAAATATCTGAAGAAGCAAACTCACCAGCGCAAAGCCGCCAATAAGCAGTACAAAGCTTGCGCCGGGAACGATGAGCTGCGCGCCCTTGGCCATCGCTCCAAGGTTCGCGCCGATATTAAACGTATTCGCAACAAACAAAAGAGACGTAACCAAGTACAAAGCCCATTTTGGAAAGCGACGTCGAATGTTGGCCGCCAGTCCGTGACCCGTAACAATACCGATACGAGCGCACATCTCCTGAACAACAGCCATAAGCGGAAATGTGAACCAAGAAAGCCAAAGAAGCTGAAAACCATACCGCGCACCAGCCTGTGAATATGTCGCAATACCAGAAGGGTCGTCGTCTGATGCGCCAGTTGTCAGGCCGGGACCAAGCGTGTTCCAATAATCCTCCATTTTCTGAAGGGTGCTCTCTTCTTTTATTTCATCAGCCATACTGCGCATAAGTATACCCGTTTATTTTTGATTTTCAATCAAAAACGGTATACTTAACGCATATGATATCCCGATATACACACCAGGGCCTCACCTGGATAGACTTGGAATCTCCTACTAGAGAAGAGGCTACTGCCATAGCCGAAGAATTCGGCTTGCACCCGCTGATTGCAACAGAACTCATCGCTACGAGCGAACGCTCAAAAGTAGATGTTTATGAAAACGCTGTCTATCTGATCCTGCGCTTTCCTATTCGAAACCGCACAACTGGACATATTGGAGAAACCGAAATTGACTTCGTTCTCTTAAAAAATACCCTTATCACCACTCACTACGAGCTCGTCGACCCCCTCCACGATTTCGCTCGTCTCTTCGAACTCGACAGCTATCTTTCAACGGCAAAATTTGGAGAACATGCTGGATTCCTTTTCTTTTCACAACTACGTGAACTCTACAAACACACACTCTATCAAGTAGAGACGGTCGAACACGCTATTCATGACATTGAAAATCAAATCTTCAGCGGCCACGAAACAGAGATGGTCAACCTTCTTTCTAAAACAAGCAGAACCCTTATCGATATCCGTTCTGCTCTACGTTCGCACAAAGAAATGCTTCGGTCTTTTTCGCAGATGTGTTCCAAACTGTATGGCGCAGAATTCCAAAA
>CAIQBF010000043.1 GCA_903869975.1 uncultured bacterium
ATGGAAGAAAATTTTGACTTGGAAAAATTTCTGCCTAAGCGGAACTAAATAAAAAAAATAAATAAGCGCACTGTATAAAACAGGGCGCTTATTTTTATGGCAAGAACTGTCGGAGAAATTCTTTGAATAGTCGAGATACTCCACTGCCTGATCCTTTTCGTGAGCCTCCTTCGTTTGTCGTTTCTCGACTCATGAATCCAAGGCCGAATGTCACAAACCAGGATGAGTCGCGGACGGGTCCTTTCATTTGACTGAGAATGCTTTCACTTGCAACGCGCGAGGGCAAGCGGAGCATATCTTTTGCGAGGCCTTCGACGAGCGCGTGACCTGAGCCGCCGCCGGTAATGACGACGCCAGCGGGAAGCAACCCACTACGCTTGATTTTCTTGAGGTATCCATCGGAGAGCTCGAAAATATCTGAGAGTCGGGCTTCGATGATATCGTCGAGTTTGCGCTTCGGATAGCTTGGTGCGAGGCTCGTGCCAGTCTTGATGTTCTCGGCTTCTTCGAGAGAAATACGGAAGCCAAGCGCGATGTCGTTGGTGATATCCGTTGAGCCAATAGGGAATACGGAGAGCCCAATGAGAGCTGCGTTCTCGAATACGGCGATTGAGACAGTCTCGGCGCCGATGTTTACGAGCATAACGCCAACAGCTTTCTGTCGGTCGGAAAGCGCGATAGTGCTTGCGGCAACAGATGCGGGGATGACATCCATGACTTCGATACCAGCTTCGCCTGCGGCCGAAAGGAGATCGTCGAGGTGCTGCGAAAGACAAGTAATGAAGAGCATCTTCACTTCGAGTTTTACTCCATGCATGCCTTCGGGTTTTGAAGGAGTTTCTTTGCCGTCGAGTTTCCATCCGACCGGCGAGGAGTGTATCACTTTGCGATTACGAAGTTCGAGCGCTTCTTCGGCGCTCGTGAGTGCCGTTTTGACATCGAATGCAGTAACCTCACCGTCTGATTTTGAAATGATAGCGCTGCCGAGACCGGTTTCTGCTGCGAGGCTCGTGCCGCCGAGAGAGAATGTTGCCCTTTTTATGGGGATGCCGGCTTCTTTTTCGGCAAGATCAGCCACTCGGCGTATAGACTGGGCTGCGTCGGAAAGATTGACGATGTATCCATGACGGACACCCTTGGTTGGAGTAGAAACCGCAGCGAGCGTTTCAGGAGCGAGCGCTCCTGACGTCCACGAAAGAATCACGCAGCGAGTAACTGCGGTACCGAGGTCGATGCCGATGGTGATTGTGTTTCGAGCCATGAAAAAGTAAAAACGAAATTACGAAAATTTTCTTAGAAATTTCCGTTCCTCTTTCTCCATTGTACTACCATGATCGAATCCCTTCAAATGCAGCATTCCGTGGATAACCAAGAATAGCAAGAATTTTTCTGCTGTCATGTCGAAATTCGGCGCATCTTTCTTGGATGTCGCGAGGTCGAGCACGAGTTCTCCTGATTTTTTGTCGAATGGAAATGAGAGCACGTTTGTCGGCTTGTCTTTTTGACGGTATGCGAGATTGAGCTTGTGAGATTCGCGCGGTGTTACGAGCGCTACAGAAAGCGAATATGTTTTGCCGAGAATAGCTTCCTTTACACGCGCAAACGGCAAGCGTGGAAGCTTGCCGTTTGTCTTGTTGATGATTGAAAATCCTTCGTCGTGCATTGGTTAGGCTGCTGGTGTCGATGTTGAACTTGTGGATGGAGTAGTCGTAGTAGTCGACTGCTGTGGGCGGTTGCCGCGAGTACGCTCAACCCATTTGCCGAGCTTCTTGAGACGCTCGACTTCTTTGCCGCGCTTGAGGCGGTTGAGAGCTGATGTCTTGCTGTCGAGCTTGCTTGGAGCGCGCTCGTTGTAGCGCTGTGCCTTTACGGCGCGGATAATGCCAGCCTCGGTGACGCGGCGGCTAAAGCGGCGAACAAGAGTCATGTTGCTCTCGTTCGATGCCTTCTTAACTTCGATTGTAGGTTTGCTGTTCATGCCGGAATAGATTACCACGGGAATTGGATCAATGCAAGTAGTATTTTTGTCGGTATTATTGACATAATACATTGAATAATGTAAAAAGAGAAAAATGTTATTTATGAATAAACTAATTATGGATATTTCCGCCAAGATGGCTAACAGGATCACTGTTAGTGAAAAGAGTCTTAGTTACTGTTTACTTAGTGAGGAATGGGAGAAACGGATTGCAGAAGTCGTTTCGGTAGGACATTCTGTGCCGATGAGTTTCGGTGAAAATACAGCTTTCTGCCGTTCGTTTCTTAAAAGTGAAATAGGGGTAGTGAGAACAGGCTTTAGTATGTATGACTCGCTAGTTTCTACCGGACTTTTATTTATACCAAAACA
>CAIQBF010000044.1 GCA_903869975.1 uncultured bacterium
TGTTTTTACTGGTGTAAGGGTTAATGCCATAACAGGGCGTACTCTACCATACGAAAAACCATATTGCAAGGCACTTTTTCAGCATCCAGCCTAAGCCATATTCCGCAGGGCTTTTTCAAAGTCAGGCGGATATGGCGCTTGCACCGTTTTCGACTCCCCCGACGGAAGTACAACCGTCAATTCGCGAGCATGGAGCGCGAGACGCGTGAATCCGAGAGCCGGATCACGCTTCCCCGCATAGAGTGAGTCGGCGACTATCGGATGATTGACCGAGCGCAGATGTACACGAATCTGGTGCGTGCGACCCGTGCGTGGCCGAGCCTCGACAAACGAGTACGTCCCCTCTTCCGTGCTCCCCTTGCCGTCATAGGTACGGCCGTCAGGAAGCGCCCCCAGGCGTCCGAGCACGCTCACTTCCGTCGATGCCTCGCGGATCATCCCCCGTGCTGTACCACCCGTCGTATAGCGGCGAATACTGCCGCTATCGCGTCCGATCGCCGCATCAATACTCATCGTGTCTTCCTTCATCCACCCATACACAAAACAGTGATACACTTTGCGAATCTCGCGCTCCTGAAATTGTTTCTTAAAAAAGAGATACGCCTCATGCGTCTTGGCGAGGAGCATCACACCACTTGTCTCCTTGTCGAGACGGTGCACGATGCCAGGTTTTGGAATCTCCAGCGTCTCGCCTTTGAACTGTATCTGCATATGCTCCCCTACGGCAGCGAGTGTTGGATGGTATTCAAGAATCCAGTCCGCAAGCGTATACTCGCGCGTCTTGCCATCGCCGTGCACATTGAGTCCAGCGGGCTTGTGTATAAAAATACAGCTCTCGTCCTCGTAGAGTATTGGAACCTCAATCTCGTTGAAATCGCTAAGCTTCATATCTTGAAACAATCTCTACGAGATCAGCATGCACGAGACCATTTGAAGCTATCTGCCCATTGACTTCACCGTCATATCGAGCGGATTTCTGCCCTGTAAGATCCGTTGCGATACCTCCAGCCTCTTCAACGAGGAGCTGGATGGCTACCGTGTCGTGCGCATCACGTCCACTGAAGATACAAGCAGAAAGCTCTCCCGCCGCGACAAGCGCTCCAACGTAGCCCACAGAAAGGCCGGTAATGACCCGTACGCCGCGTTCTTCGCGAAGTGCGCCATATACCGCGAGAAGCTGCTTATTAACCTTACCGAGAGCAGCAACTGTATGCTTGAGCGACGGTGCGGATGAGACATGGATCTGCGTGTTATTCATAAAAGCACCACGCCCCTTCTCTGCATAAAAGAGACGGTCCATAAACGGGTCATGGATGACCGCGACAATAGGGACACCATCATGTACGAGCGAGAGCATAAATGTCGCCGTTGGAATGCCATGAGAGAAATTGTGCGTGCCATCGACAGGATCGCACACCCAGAGATATTCACTGTCGGCCGCGCCGAGCTTCGAGGAGTCCTCTTCAGAGAGGATTGCATGGGTCGGAAATGCACGCAGGATGGAATCACACACGAGCGTATGGATCTTGGTATCTGTTTCCGTGAGCGGGGTCGCGTCGTTCTTCCATTCCTTCTTCATGCCGAGAATAAAATTCTGCTTCATGATAGCGCCGGCATCGCGAGCAAGATCGAGGGCAAACGCGAGATAGTCTGTGTGTTCCATATACGAGTACTATATTCGCATCCCGCTTCCCTGTCCACCGGGTTGTAATCAGAGCGTTTTTAAGGTATAACAATGGAGCGCGCGATTAGCTCAGTTGGTAGAGCAATCCGTTTACACCGGAAAGGTCGCAGGTTCGAGTCCTGCATCGCGCACTCGTATAAATAAAAAGAACCGTAAAAAAGAATTATATCCCTTTTTACGGTTCATGTTTTGAATAATTGCAGATCTAATTACAGCATCGCGAAAGTACTTCCGCCATTTCATCCTGGAATGATATGGTGTCAGGAAATATAATCGTTCCTTCTGTTGCGTAATCCTTTAGGGGGTTTACGACAAAGCAAGCTTTCACCTCTCCCTTCTCAGTACGGAGAAGGAGATTAATTGTATCCCCATTGTTACGAGGAGTTTCCAACGTTTCGATTACGAAACGATACTGACTTGCGAGCTGCTCTAGCCCTTTCTCAATTTGCTCCATTATCTTTGCGGTTGGGAGCTTGCGCTTGTTTTTAATAGAAACAGTCATTGTTTTACCTATTTTATGGATGAAAAGAAAATACTCTAGTGAGTAGAATATCACATAATTAGTACTTTTGTCAAGTACCCCAAAGCGCTTTCTCCTTGTGCGTTCTGGTCTGAAATACAAAAATAACTGGCTAAATGCCGGTTATTTTTGTATGCTGACCATGTTCCCTTTTGCCCCTGTAGTTAAATGGATATAACTGCGGACTTCTAAGCCGCTATTCGAGGTTCGATTCCTCGCGGGGGCACCACCTACTATTTATCAGGCTCTCCTACGACAGGCACGAGCTGTGCTGCTTGAGTGCGCATGATCGCTTTGTTCTCATAGTGCGAGAGCACTTTGGTAAGCTTGGCTTCGTTTACTTTGGGCGCAGGGGCGACTGTTGCATCTGCAGCTTGAAAGACCTTGTGTGTTTGGATGCGATAA
>CAIQBF010000045.1 GCA_903869975.1 uncultured bacterium
AGTTTTTTTTCATCAAAAAACAAGAAGAACATCTCGCTCGTAAATACGGAGCTCCGTATCTTGAATACAAAAAGCACGTGAAGTTCTAACTGGTATGCTTACTCTTCTTGTCGGCACTGACACAACGGCTCGGACGAAGCGTTTTGATGCGCTCGTGGATTCTTTTTTGAAACGCGGCGTGGACGTACGTCGGTATACCGACGTAGAGTTTAATCCTGAGGAGCTCAAGGCGCTTTCTGGCGCGCGGTCACTTTTTGATGGGACGCTTGCAGTTGTGATTACTGGGGTGGGAGACACGGCAGATATGCGAGATGAACTTGACTCACTTTTTGCTGTATTTGCGGAGTCTGAGCACGCGTTTGTCTTGAGTGAGAATACGCTTCCAGCGAGTAGTATCAAAAAGGCTGAAGCAGTCGGTGCAACAGTGGAAACATTTTCAGAAAAAGCTAAGTTCAAGAAAGCTGAAGTGTTCAATTCATTTCTTTTGACTGACGCCTTTAGCGAGCGCAAGCGCTCGCTGGCGTGGGCACTTTACCGCAAAGCTATCGACCTCGGCGTCGAGCCACGTGAACTTCACGGTAAGCTTTTCTGGTGCGTGAAGACTATGCTTGTTACCAGCACTGCGGCTTCGGTCGGGGAGTCGGGGCTGAATCCGTTTGTGTACCAGAAGTCCAAGAGCGCGAGTCGGAATTTTGCGCCAGGGGAGCTCGAGTCCCTCCTTCGCGAGCTCGCAGTGCTTTTTCACGAAGCTCTTGTTTCCGGGTTCGACCTCGAAGCATCTCTCGAATCGTTCATTCTTCGTTCGCTCGCGAAATAAGATAGTACGCACAAAAAAAGAGCCTGGCATGTTATTCCGAAACGTTCAGAATGATATGCCAGGCTCTTTATGCCTTTCGTGTGAGACAAGTGAAGGAGCACGTGTCTCGTAATAGGTTTGTAAGGTACTGGGGATAGAAATTATTACTCGCGTCGTAAGGGAGTAGCGGCTTCTCGCGGCTAGAGTTCCACAGAGATTCCGGTCGTCGCTTCCTTGCTTTCTCATCCGAGGCGTTGCCCCAACGTCATTTAGATATAGTATACGCCTCTTTTGCTAAGGGAGTGCTTGAAGATGGGGAAAACTCCTACTAGCCCTTTACCGGCAGAGCCTTTTTTGATGAGACCAGACAGAGGAACATAACGAGGAAGCCGACGAATCCCATGAATGGTATTGTAATGAATCCGTACTCAAAGACGACTCGCGTCACGCATGATGTACCGCTTGCGCTGCAGGGGAGTAAGGTTGCTCCTGCCCACTGTACGTATGAATGATACGCCGTGATGATAAGTCCAAACACTGTCAGTCCAAGTGCGTAGTCTACGATCGAGCGTTCTTTTTTGAATACAGCCATAGCAAACATAATGACCTGCGGATAGAAGGCGACCCGCGCGTACCAGCACAGGAGGCAGGGTTCATACCCGATCACATTTGAATACACGAGGCTCGAGACCAGTGCTGCAAAAGAAATAAAAAATCCAGCTGACAGGATATTGCGGTGAATGAATGTGTTGACCGACATCCCGAATCGGCTTTTAGGGAGGAGTATCGCAACAAGGATGAGTATGCTTGTTGCGATGCCGGAAAATACGGCGACACTCATGAGCTGGTTCCAGGTAGTAGTAAATGCATCCATAGAGATTTATTTCATGAGTCTCGATTCTACTGATGTGTCGCTTGCTGCTGGTGTTTCAAGACTGCATCCTGTCTTTGTTGCAAGTGCTGACATGCTCTGTCGCCCCTGGAGGCGAGTGCCATCAGCGAATACCCACTCTGGCCATTTGGTTGCGTTGTTGTCGATACATACTTGTGTAGTGCCTTTTCCATCGGCTGTCGAACACTCTACGTACGGAAGGTACTCTGCTCCCGCACCAAACTGCTTTTTCTGCTTTTGGCAGTGGGGGCACCAAAATGCACCATAGAGTTTTGCTCCTTTGTCAGCGAGGCATTGGGAGAAACCAACATATTTGGCAGAGGTTGTACCCGCACTTGAAACCATCCGCATGGCAATAATGAGAGCGAGCATGATCACGGCAAAGAGTATGACCCGCACCGCTTGGTTTTTTTGCAATTTTTTGTCCATATACAGAAAGTATACACCGATATAAAAACTATGGCACGATATGAGCATCTCTCATAATCTATTGACTTATTAATGATACTGTTTTAGTATACAAAAAAATCTTAGAATGGAAAATAACAACGTACTAGACATGAAAGCCTCTTGGCTATCGAAACTTCAGAACCAAACAAGTTTTGGATCCTTAATGGATGTCGCAAAGGAGATTGCGTCGGACTATGAACGATGCCAGTGGTATGACCACTCCTTTGTAATCCAGTGCGCAGAACTAGTAAAAAATCACCCAGATAACCCGGGACAAGAGGGAACCTCTATTTTTACAGATCTACTCTGTCACGGGAAGATAGACAATATTGGGTTATTATAAAATAGCCAAGTCAGAATGAAACACCTTCTTAAAATCAGAGAAGGTGTTTTTTTGCAATAAAAAAATCCCTCAACGGGGAATTTTTTGCAGAACACGCTCGGTACGAAGCTAGAAGTACTTGCTTCGCGTAGGGGCTTCTTCGATGTTTTCTTCTCGGATGAATTCGTCGTCTGTTTCTAGGCCAGAAACGATGCGCTCCTTTTCCGAGATGTGTTCCTCAAGAGAGAGGAAGTCGTAATCTCCTGTCGTCATATATTTTCAATCTTAACTGCTAATGTACACAGTATAGTACAAGTGTATTAGACAGGTCTAGTTTTCTGCAGTGTCCGCCCGGTAGGAATCGAACCTACGACCCTCTCCTTAAAAGGG
>CAIQBF010000046.1 GCA_903869975.1 uncultured bacterium
ATGGCTCGCGGTTCCATCCAACGCTATCTTTGCGGCGATTGTGATCAGTGCACTATTCTTGGTAGCTGCGCTTATCACGCTCGCAAGCGGACTCTTTGCGGGACCGCTCGCAGTGTCCGAACTGTCTCTTGTAATCGGCCGTATTGGACGCTTGTTCCTTGCTGGTCTTGGTATCAAGAAGCGTTCAGGCTGGTGGGGTGTGGTGTACGACAGTATGACCAAGGTCCCGCTCGATCCAGCTCGCGTCATTCTGACGTCGCCTGAAGGGGTTACGATCGCATCTGCTATCACAGACTTCGAAGGACGATTCCATTTCCGAGGCATTGCTCCGGGCAATTACATGATCTCTGTACAGAAGCCGGGATACCATTTCCCATCAGAAAAGCTTACTGGTCGCGATCGTGACGAGGTGTACGAGAGTCTTTATTTCGGCGAGTCGTTTACGGTTGCGCCGGGAGGCATTGTTACGCTACGGAATATTCCTATGGATCCTGAGTACCCGCACACTGAGGTGCTTATGGGTAAGCCTTCACGTCTTGCTGAGTTTCATGCCGGTATCGATAGCTCTGTTGCCGCATTTGCGGGGCTTGCTACAAATATTGGATTATTGGCGGCGGCTCTTGTACTCATCGCGACTCACGCGATCACGGCCGCGATCATATTCGGTATGTATTGCGTACTATTCCTTGTTCGACAGAATTCTCTCTGGGCTCATCCATTCGGATATGTTCGCGATGCAAATACGGGAGAGCCGGTGTCGTATGCGGTGATTAGAGTTTCCGGGGTTGGTACGGGTGAGGCGGTAGCCGAGCGCGTAACCGATCTTTCGGGTAAATATCACGTGCCGCTGCCAAGCGGTCGGTACATGATCCGTGTAGATCGCCGCATGCCTGATGGTACCTATGTAGCGGTAGTAAATGGTGTCGAAGTTCCGACCAGCAACCGTTATATTGCAAGCGATTTGGCGGTATAAAAATTTGATATTGCGTACGCACCAAAGCCTGGTTAGACCCCGTACTATCTATGCAGGGTCGACATTACAGGCATAACGCGCATACGCGCATATTTATCTAAAGGGGTACCACAAAATAACACATACAATACTCAAACAACCGACAAATATCCAACTCAAAAATTCATACACATACTGCACAAAACCCGTCCTGTCGAAAGGCGGGTTTTGTGTGTCCCTTATTTTTTCTTAAGTTTTTCCTCCCACAAATCCCACACATTCTTCGCAAGATCTATCGGCGTGCCTTCGAGTGCGTAATAGTGCAGATCGATGAAGGGTAGGGAGTTTGCTTCGATAATGCCCCAGGTTTGGGTATCGGGATCTTTTGTTGGGTCTTCCATGATTATGTCGAAACCGACGATCGAGGCTTGGATTATTTCTCCGGCCTTCTGGAAAATCTCTCGGATTTTTGGATGGATTTCAGGGAGCATTTCTCTCGTGTATCCGCCGTAGAGGCGCCCTGTCTTGGCGGAAAGATCGAGTGTGACGTCTCTCGGCAGGATGCTCTCTATTGTGTGGCCATACCGCGCGATGAATGATGTTGTATCTTCTGTGATAGTGATATCGCCGAGGCGTTCCTTTTTTGCGGGATCAGCATTCTTCGCTGTGTTTGCGAGATCGATGAGTTCTTCGATCGTATGGATTCCATCACCGGTGATTTGCGGAGGGTCTGCGCGGAAGAATCCGACAAGCACGTTGTCGATAACAGTTGCGCGGTACACGCTGCCATACAGGTGCTCTTCGATGACGAGCGTTGGCGCTATTTCTTTTGCGAGATCGTATGCGGTGCGCAGAGCAGTCTCATCATGGATATTGGTTGTGGTGTGCCGTCCGCGCGATCCTGAGCGTGGTTTTATAATGACGGGCTTTTGCATCCGTGCGAATTCTTGGCGAGTTTTTCTCCACGAAGAAACCGTCGCTGCTTTTGGCGCATTGATATGGGCGGCGTTTAGGCGCTTGCTGAGAGCGAATTTGTCGTCCATCCAGTCGTAGCCCTTTTGTGGCAGCCAGTAGGGGATGGGAATGCTTTGAAAATATATCCGCTTGCCGCCGATAGTTGCTCGATATTGTTCAAGGTGTTTGCCGAACATGACGATCTGTTCGACCGGGATTCCTCGACGCGTGGCTTCTTGCCAGATGAGTTTGGATCTTCCGCTGATAGCTTTTTCAATATCTGTATCGAAATGCGCGAGGCCAAAAAGTCGGAACGTTCCCACGAATCCTGCAGTGACCATGTTTGCAATGCGGCCTTCGCGCGGTACGCGGACCCATCCGAGCAAGAAATGCATCATGCTTGTCATGGTGTCGTCCACAACTGTCATGATATATGTTGCGCGATGGTTTACGGGGCTTGTGCCGCAGGCGCTGCAGGTTTTTTTTGAGATCGAGTGAGGGTGTGCGGTCATTTTTATGAGTAGGTATGCAAAAGGCTAGCTTTCGCTAGCCCATTGCGCGATATTAGTGGCCTCCGAGCATAAGCTACTTCAGATATTTCACCAATAAATCGACACATTCAGTATACCGCTAATCTGAGTACCGCGCAAAAGGGCAGTGTTTCCTCAAATATTGTATACTTACGAAACAATGTCATTCGCAACATACACGACGGAAAGTGCGGAAGAGGTGCTCGCGGGTGAGAAGACGCGGATCGGGGGTTTGACTGCAGTAGAGGCCGGCAAGCGTCTTGCGCTTGCCGGCCCGAACACAATCGCCGCGCAAGGCGTGTCGTGGTTCTCTCTCCTGATTCGCCAGGTAAAATCTCCGTTCATCTACATGCTGTTTGCCGCGGCCGTCCTTACCATGGTGCTTGGAGAGAGGTCTGACGGAATTATTATCATCAGCTTCGTTGTTATCAATACGCTGGTTTCCTTTTTCCAGGAATACCATTCCGCTCGTTCGCTTGAGCTGCTCAAGACATTCATCACGCCGCGGGCTCGTGTCCGGCGCGATGGAGCTGAGACTGTTATCGATGCAGCGACGCTTGTCCCTGGAGACATTATTATTGTCGAGACAGGGGATATTGTTCCCGCCGATATTCGTTTCATTGAGGCGTCGGGACTTTCGATCAATGAATCTGTCCTGACGGGCGAGTCGGCTCCGTCGGAGAAGACGGCTGAGGCGCTTCCAAAG
>CAIQBF010000047.1 GCA_903869975.1 uncultured bacterium
TCAATATTGATACGAGTGTTTTCCCGACATTTTATTAACAGTCCTTATATTGAACTGCTATACTACTTACTATATGAAAAAAGCTGCACTATTCTCAGTTGTTCTCGGAATGTTTATGACCATGGTTGCAGGGGCGAGCATGCTTGTTCCGACAGCCCTTGTGGCCGATACTCTTCCGCCGAATCCGCCATCGGGCACAAAGACCGGGAATCTCAGTATTCCATTCCAGGTACCGAACCCGCTTAAGGGCACGAGCGATTTGCCGACTTTCATACAGAAAGTATTGCAGGGGATGGTTCTGCTCCTCACTCCTGTTGTAGTGATCATGCTTCTCTACTCAGGATTTCTTTTCGTTATTGCACGAGGTAACATCGAGAAGCTTGGCGAGGCCAAGAATGCTCTGATGTACACGATGATCGGTGCGGCGATTGTGTTGGGTGCAGAGGGATTTGCTCTAGTCATTCAAAACACGGTCGGCTGTCTCGGTGGCAATGCAAACTGTTAATCCATATTCTATGCGCTTACTTTTTTCCACTTTCGCCTTGCTTGCCGTGCTCCTCGTAGTCTCTCCAAGTACTGCTGTCGCGCAGATATCCAGTGGTATTACTCCGTCAGATATCAGTAATCCAGTATCGAAGACTGGTTACTGTGCTGTTAAGACAGACATGTCGAGCCTTAAGAATATTCTGCATAGCATGACCTGCTTTCTGCAGAATATGATCCTGCCACTTCTGTTCCTTATGGCGCTCGCATTCTTCGTGTGGGGTGTCGTGAAATATATCAGCAACACCGATTCAAATGAGCGCGAAGAAGGACAGCAATTCATGGTTTGGGGCGTGATTGCGCTTGCAGTGATGTTCTCGCTTTGGGGGCTTGTAAATCTGCTTGGCGTCACGTTCCATATACAGGGTGTTACGCCGACCGTACCGATTACTAGACCCCAGACGATAAAATAATATTCTATGCAAAATAATCTCACGAATTCAGCGTATTGCTCCGGAGTGCCGGACAGGTTTCTTTCATCCACAAGCAAGGCTGGTGACCTCGTACGCTATGTCACGTGTTTTCTTCAGCAGTACGTCGTGCCGTTTCTTTTTGCGCTCGCGGTGGTGATTTTTATCTATGGGATCGTGAAGTTTATGGCTACGCAGGACTCCTCTGAGCGTGAACAGGGCAAGCAGATGATGCTTTGGGGTGTGATTGCTATTGCGGTTATGTTTTGCGTGTGGGGGTTGGTGCAGATTTTTGGGGACACGATCGGGGTCAAGAGTATTATCCCGCAGCTCCCCGTCAATGCTCGCTAAGAGTGGTGGGCGCAATCCCCAGGCGTTGCTTGTGGGAGGACTAATTGTGATATAATTGTTCGAGAAAGGGAGGTTACGATTATTAGTAGTTATCAATAAAAATGCGCCGTCCAAAAAGGATACGGACGGCGCGTGATCATCACATGAAAAAGAATCTTGCAGTTATTGGTGCCACGCTCGTTAGTAGCGTCTTCGTACCGCTTGCCGTGTTCGCACAGACAACAGTTACGCAGTGTGGAAGCCCGAATCCTGGAATTGAGAAGGTTATCTGTACTGTGTATCGTCTTATTCAGATCGTTATTCCTGTTATGATTCTCGGTGCTGTTGCGTACTTCATCTGGGGTATCGTACAGTTCATCACAGCACATGATGCTGAAGAGAAGGGTGAGGCTCGCGGAGCTATGGTGCACGGCATCATCGGATTCGCTGTCATCCTCGGACTCTGGGGCTTGGTCAAGATTCTCCTCAGTACGTTCGGTCTCGGTAACGATTCTGGTGCAGGAGTGATCCCGGTTTTCTAGTCTCAACTGCGGCCCCGGACATCACGTCACGGGGCCGCTTTGTATCCCCATGAATACTCTACTTGAATATCTTTCACCTAAAATAGCAGAAGCCGCAGCGGTCTCCCCAATTGCCAACTTTGTCGGTAAGGTAAACCGCTATATCACGAACCCGCTCATCGTGCTCATGTTTGCAGCAGCACTCGTGTATTTTCTCTATGGTGTCGTGCAGTTTATTACAAACGCCGACAAGCCTGATGAGCGCGAGATAGGGCAGAGCCATATGCTTTGGGGTGTGATCGGTATGTTTATCATGTTTGCCGTGTTTGCGATCATTCGTATTCTTGAGAATACGCTTGGCGTGAAGCACAATCCAAACGTACCGTCGTACTAAGGAAGCACCCACTCACCGTGCATAATAAAAGCGCCCATGGTTTTCCAAGGGCGCTTTTGTTTTGATGTGTTTACAAATTTATTCAGGAACAAATTCGTAGGTGGTGATTCTTACACGGGCGTGTTTGCCGTGTCTCGCTTTCCAACTAAGCGAAGTCGTCTTGTCGGTAGGCTGGAAACTTTTTCCTGGTCCATCGATCTGCCATTTATCGGAGATAGCGGGCTGGCTTGGGTCGACGATCTTGATGAGATATTCGTCTCCTTCAAGTGTTTGGCATCCGTACATATAGCCGGAATAGATTACTGGTTTTTCAGAGAGAGTTATGTCCTCTGATCTGATTGCCCTGAGAACGAGCTTTCGTTCATACGGCACTGGCGCACCGTTGTAACCGGAACTTGGTGGGCCTGAGTTTGGCTTGTTGATTGCATCAAATCCTTGTTTTACGGCTGCCTGTGTTCCCATTAAGAGAACACAATACAGGATTGTAAGTACTATCGCCCCAAGACCTGCGATTGCCCAACCTTGCGGTAGAGTAAGCCAAGGTCCAGCAGGGCCGTGGTGGTCATCGTGACCTCCACCACCATGTGCATCATGACCGCCATGCGCGTCGTGAGCGTGTGCATCGTGTCCGTGCGCATCATGTCCACCATGTGCATCATGACCACCATGCGCCTCATCTTTTTTCATCGTAACAAGTACAAAGAAAAAGGTGAGCCCAAACGTGAGAGTTATCAGCGCGTACAGTACCTTTCCTGATGCTGTTGGACTTTGAAATGCAAGATATGTCGGTATACCGGCACAGAGCGTTGCTAGGAATCCTTTGAGGATGGTCCAGCTGTTGTCCTCTGCGTCTTTAAGCCAGTCCTTTGACTTGCTTTTGACGAAGAACATAATATACGTAATTGCGCAGGAAATCGTTACGATTTGCCAGCCAAACGTGTTGATTATCGCGGTCCCGATAATCATGAGTACTACTACGATGATTAGAATCATCTTGAGTAGCCAGAAGAATGCTTTTTTCATACTGTATATATTTAATTGTTAAGTGAGTGATTTTGCTTATATTATACACCATTTTTGACAGAAAGTCAATAGTATGGCACAAGAAAAAACCTTATATTATAAGGCTAAATTCGGTTACCTTCATCGTGTGCCGGGAAGAGGACTTGAACCTCCATGGGTCACCCCGCTTGCTCCTAAGGCAAGTGCGTCTACCATTTCGCCATCCCGGCGTATTTCTTTCTCCCTGCTCGCACCTAATGTCCGCCCGGTTGGAATCGAACCAACGACCAATCGATTAAGAGTCGAGTGCTCTACCAGCTGAGCTACGGGCGGATATTAAAACAAAACAAGTATACCTCTTTTTATATAAAATTCAAGTTCTACGGTGCCCAAGGTGGGACTCGAACCCACACGGCCGCGAGGCCAGGAAATTTTAAGTCTCCCGTGTCTACCATTTCACCACTCGGGCAATGTTAATCTGACCACTCATTTTTACCGCACATTGAGACCTGGGCGAGAATCGAACTCGCGATGGGGGATTTGCAGTCCCCTGAATTACCACTTTTCTACCAGGTCGTTGCTTGAACTATACCGTTTTCTTACTCAAGGAGCAAACGGTTGATGTCCTCGCGTGCCTGCTCGCCGTGGTCGGCCATGATGCGTAAGCTTGGAATAGCGCGTGATTGTATGCGCTCGCGAAGATGACGGCGGAGTTCGCCAAGGTTGCGGCGGACGAAGTCGAGGCCGGCCTTTTCTTTGTCGACAGGGAAGACGGAGATGAAAAGCGTTGCGCCGTTGCCGCGCTTGGTGAGTACTACGTGTGTAACCGTGATGAGTGCTTGGCGGTTGCCTTCGCGCTCAAAGAACACCGCTGCTTCGCGGGCGATGGCTACTTCGAGTTTTTCGTTGTGATTGCGGATTGCCATATTATTCTACTTTCTTAGTGATTGCTTCGATCATATCTCCTGGAGCGATTTCGATGCGGCTCTCGATGAGTGCTCCACAGGCGAGGCCTTCGATGACGGTCTTGGTTTTTACGCGGCTTTGTTCGAGGTGGACTATTGTGCCTTGGCCGATTTCGTTTTCGCGGCGGAGAATGCGGACGGTGTTACCGACAGAGATTTCGCCAGTCTGGACTGTTCCACCGACAACCTGACGATCCTTGGTCTTGGAGAATATCTTCTGGGCTTTCAAAACGCCGGCGACGACGAGTGTCTCAACGCGCGGACGGCGCTCTTCGAGCAGTTCCTTGAGGTGGTCTGAAAGCTTATAGATGATGTCGAAGGTTGCGATGGTTACTTGGAGTTGCTCATTGAGATCGCGCGCACGAGGATCCATCTTGGCGTTGAAGCCGATGACGATCGTGTCTTTGTCTACCGCTGCCATGCGGATATCGTTTTCGCCGATAGTTCCAACGCCGGCTGAAAGGATTTTCCACTTGATACTTGGAAGTTCGAGTTTTCGGATTTCGCTGACTACAGCGTCTGCCGTACCCGCGGTGTCGGTGCGGATGATGATCGGCACTTTCTTTTCAGGTGTCTGTTTCTCGAGAGCATTCTTCTTTGCCTGCGGTCCGTTGCCGGATGTTTTGATGGATTCTTCCGCTTCGCTTTTTGAGGCGAAGCTATGGAAGATACCGCCGACAGGAGGGATCTCGTTCCAGCCGACGATGCCGATGGGCTGCGAAATAGTAGCCTGATCGATAGCTTTCTGACGGAAGCTTTCCATGATGCGCGTACCGACGATTGCACCACCCGCAGTTACGTACATACCTTTTTTGAGTGTGCCGTTTCTGACGATGAGTGTCGCGGTAATTCCGCGGCGAGTGTCGAGGTGGCTTTCAATAACGATACCTTCAGCGGGGAGTGATGCATCGCCTTTGAGCTCGGCCATATCGGCGACGAGAAGGATTGTTTCGAGGAGCGTGTCGATGCCGGTTCCTGCTTTTGCGGAGATCTCTACGAAGGGGACGTCGCCACCGAATCCTTCCACGTAAATGCCTTTTTCTGCGAGGTCCATTTTGACCTTTTGCGGATTGGCGTTTGGTTTGTCGATTTTGTTGATCGCGACGATATACGGAAGCTTGCCTTCGTCGATGGTTTTCCAAGCTTCGATGGTCTGGGCTTTTACGGAGTCTTCTGCGCTAACGACAAGGATTGCGATGTCAGCAGACTGTGCTCCGCGGTTACGCATGCCTTTAAAGGCCTCGTGTCCTGGAGTGTCGAGGAAGGTCATCGTACGATCGCGACCTTCTTGGTCTTTGTGAGCGACTTCGTATGCAGAAAGATGCTGTGTGATGCCGCCAGCTTCGCCGTCAACGACGTTTGATTTTCGAATGTAATCGAGAAGGGTGGATTTTCCGTGGTCGATATGTCCCATGACCACTACGATCGGGGGGCGAGCCATTGGTGCAGATGTTTCCTGAGTGGTTTTTTTCATAGGATATTTCGTGGATTATTGATGTGCGTCTTTCTGGGCATCCGCGACTACGGACTGCTCTTCAGGGGTGAGTTCGATATCTGATACGCCGGCTTTGATCGGTTTTGCAAACACGCTCATGCGCTCGCGCGAGTACAGACTTGAGAATACGACACCGTCACCGTGCTTGTTTACTATTGCAACAGCAAAGCTCTGGTTTCCGCCGACGTCGCTAAATGGATTGAAGCGGACGAGCTTTACGCCGCGGCCGTGATTTTCAAGACGAGTCACGAGGTCGAGAAGAGCAGTATCGTGATTGCTCGCGCGGTTGCCTAGAGTGTCCACTTCCTTGGCCATATCGGCAAGGACCGATTCAAGACTGCTTGCATGACTCCCACGAAAGATTTTTTTGAGCCGAATCTCGATGCGCACGATGAAAAAGATGGCTATTGCCATCAAGAGAAAGAGTGTTGCAAAGAGAATAGACGTCGTGCTCATACCGGGCGAGTATACACTAAAAGGCTTAAAAAATAAAGGGTTGTGTGGTATTCTCGGCATATATGTTTCGCCGACGAATATATTTGGATTATGCGGCTGCCGCGCCGGAAACGCGGGGGGCGGCGCGCGCGTACGCGCGAGCCGCCCGTGTTTTCGCCAACCCAAGCTCCATTCACTCCGATGGAGTCGCTGCCCACCGTCTTTTGGCCGAATTTCGTGCTCAGATCGCATCCATTTTCTCGGCTCACCAGGATGAGATTGTGCTGTGTGGCGGTGGTACCGAGTCTGACAATCTTGCTGTCCTGGGTGCGTGGAAGCAGGCACGACTCAATCCTGTCTTTTCTGAAAAGAAGCTTCATATCATTACAACAGCCATCGAGCACGCGGCAGTGCTTGAAGCGTGCCGTCATGCTGAAGCGATGGGCGCTGAGGTTACCTATCTTGGTGTTGGTCCCGATGGACGAATAGATTTGAAAGAGCTTCGTGCGGCGCTTCGTCCCGAAACTATTCTTGTATCTATTGCGTATGCCAACAATGAAATCGGTGTTGTACAGCCCATCCGCGAAATAGCAAAAGAAATTCGTCACTTCAAAAAAAATCTGGCAGGCGCCGATCCCAAAACAGTGACCTACCCGCTCTTTCATACCGACGCCTGCCAAACTGCTGCATACCTCAACACAAACGTTGAGCAGCTTGGCGTCGATCTTCTTACTGCAAACGGTACCAAAATCGGCGGACCGCGCGGCACCGCCCTCTTGTATGTGCGTCGGGGCACGCCTGTTGCTCCGATGTTCTACGGCGGCGGACAGGAATCTGGTCTGCGCTCCGGTACAGAGAATCTTCCGGGAGCTGCCGGGCTTTCTACTGCACTCAGCGAAGCTGCAGCTCACAAAGATTCTGAGTGCGTTCGACTCACGGCGCTTCGAGATTTTTTTATCGGCGAACTCATCGCTCGTTTTCCTGAAGCTCGCATCAATGGCAGTACAACCGATCGCCTCCCGAACAATGTGCATGTTTCATTTCCAAAAATTCAAAGTGAGCTTCTGGTCCTCGAACTTGATGCTCGCGGCATACGCGCATCAGCCGGCAGTGCTTGTAGTAGTGCTAAAGAAACAAGTTCCCACGTCCTCGAAGCCCTCTATGGCAAAGACGACGAAAAAAAGTGGGGAAGCGTGCGTTTCAGTTTCGGCCGCGCAACAAGCAAAAAAGATTTGCAAAAAACACTCATTGCACTTGAAGCGATTTTTAAAAAATATACATCCTGGCGCTAGGTATTTGACGCCTATGCTATACTCACTTTAGGAATACCAAATGTATTTCTGGTTGAATTTTGACGTTGGAATACGACAGTTGACTTAGTAATTAAACATTGTAATATATAGATATGCCACCATTCAATCACTTCACAACCAAAGCAAAGGAAGCCATCCGCAGGGCCCACGAGCTTGCGATTGAGCGCGGGCAGAATCATGTCTCGTCGCTGCATCTTCTCGGCGCCCTACTTACACAGGAAGAGTCTATGGTCATTTCCATACTCGACAAGCTCGACGTAGATACCGTACTTTTGACCGATACACTGCTTGAATCCATAGAATCTCCTGAAACATCGCAGACACTTTCGCCGTCATACCAGATATATCTCACTCCTGATCTCGCCGCTGCGATTGAGGAGTCTTCAAAGATCGCCGCAGCACTCAAAGATGAATTTGTTTCAACGGAGCATCTCTTCCTTGCTATTCTCGACGTCGCTGGCGAAACCAAAGAAATTCTTGGCCGCTTCCGTCTTACCAAAGACCTCGTCATGAAAGTGCTCGACGAGCTCAAGAACAATAATGTCTCAGACATTGAAGGTCCGAAGAAGACGCGTATGCTCACGAAGTACACGCGTAATCTCACCAAGCTTGCTCGCGAGGACAAGCTCGATCCAGTCATTGGTCGCGATACGGAGATCATGCGCATCATGCAGATTCTTTCACGCCGTACAAAAAACAATCCGATCCTCATCGGTGAAGCAGGTACGGGAAAGACCGCTGTTGTCGAAGGTCTTGCGAACCGCATCGCCAAAGGCGATATCGCCGAATCTCTCAAAGACAAAGAGATCGTCTCGCTTGATCTTGGATCATTGCTCGCTGGTACGAAATACCGCGGTGAATTTGAGGAGCGTCTGAAAGCTATCATGAAGGAAATCGAAAAAGCCGATGGTAAGATCATTCTCTTTATCGATGAAATCCATACGCTTGTTGGTGCTGGTGCGTCGGAAGGATCGCTCGACGCTTCAAACATGCTCAAGCCTGCGCTCGCACGCGGCGAGCTTCGCGCTGTCGGAGCTACAACACTCAAGGAATATCAGAAACATATCGAGAAAGATCCTGCGCTCGCACGACGCTTCCAGCCGGTATTCGTAGACGAGCCGTCGCCAGAGGATGCTATTGCAATCCTTCGCGGGCTCAAAGAAAAGTACGAAGTCTTCCACGGTGTTCGTGTTACGGATGATGCTATCGTGAGCGCTGTCAATTTCTCGACGCGCTACATCACCAATAGATTTCTTCCAGACAAGGCTATCGACCTCATCGATGAAGCAGCAAGCGCACTCCGTATCGCACTTGAGAACAAGCCGCCGATACTCGAAGATGCACACCGCAAGGTTATGCGTCTTGAAGTTGAACGTGAGGCTTTGAAAAAAGAAGTGGAAGTGGGCGGTGGTCCAGACCTCCGTGAGACCAAAGCTCGCATCAAGGATATTGAAAAAGAAATCGCAAACTACAAGGAGAAAACGCAGGAAATCGAGCTTAAATGGCA
This sequence comes from uncultured bacterium, assembly GCA_903869975.1. Classification (GTDB taxonomy): domain Bacteria; phylum Patescibacteriota; class Minisyncoccia; order Phycocordibacterales; family UBA9973; genus CAITQP01. The sequence continues at coordinate 8,916 of CAIQBF010000047.1, forward strand.
AAATGAAAAGACGCTCGTGTCTGAACTTCGTGCAATTACAAAAGAACTTGAAACGCTCAAGCTTGAAGCAGACAATGCTGAGCTCCGCGTCGATCTTACAAAGGCCGCAGAGATTCGCTATGGCCGCATTCCGTCGCTTCAGAAAGATCACGATCAGAAACTTACTCGCCTCAAGAAGCTTCAGAAATCTCGCCGCATCTTGAAAGAAGAAATTACCTCGGAAGAAATCGCCGAAGTAGTCGCTCGATGGACAGGTATTCCGCTCATGAAGATGCTTGAAGAAGAGCGTGCCAAGCTTGCTCGCATGGAAGCAGAACTCAACAAGCGTGTTGTGGGTCAGAGTGAGGCTATCAAGCGCGTAGCAGATGTCGTGCGCCGCTCGCGTGCAGGCATCAGTGATCCAAATCGTCCTATTGGTTCGTTTATCTTCCTCGGACCAACAGGTGTTGGAAAGACTGAGCTCACCAAGGCACTTGCTGAATTCATGTTCAACGACGACAAGGCGCTCATTCGCGTAGACATGAGCGAGTACATGGAGCGCCACAGTATCTCGAAGCTTGTCGGCTCACCGCCAGGATATGTTGGACACGACGAGAGTGGTCAGCTCACTGAAGCTGTGCGCCATCGTCCGTACTCAGTAGTGCTCTTCGACGAGATTGAGAAAGCGCATCCGGAAGTGTTCAACATGCTCCTCCAGGTGCTCGACGATGGACGCCTTACTGATGCCAAAGGCCGTGTCGTAAACTTTAAAAATACGGTTATCATCATGACGAGTAACCTCGGTTCGCAGTTCATCGAGAAGATGGAATCGATCGGATTCACAAACAACACCGCCGCAGGGGATTATGCTAGTGTGAAAGGTAAAGTGCTCGATACGCTCAAAGAAAGCTTCCGTCCGGAATTCCTCAATCGTATCGATGAAATCGTACTCTTTGATGTATTGTCGCCGGAAAGTATTCGCGAGATCGTGACGCTTCGTACCAAAGTCGTGGCTGATCGCTTGGCACTCAAAGGTATCGCACTTGATATCGATAAGGCTGCGCTCGACTACCTCGCGAAGGCAGCGCACGATCCTCATTACGGTGCTCGTCCACTCAATCGCATTATTCAAAACAAGATTCTCAACCAAGTCGCCTCGTTTATCATCTCGAACAATCTCGGCTAGGGTGATATGGTTCGTGTGACGGTTAAGAATGATGACTTGGTTATAGAAGCAAAGAAAGGTGCCAAGAAAGTAAAAAGCTCGCTCGCAGTGCGTTCCGCGAAGACTGCGTAGTTCTCACATAAAAACACCCGGAGATGATCCGGGTGTTTTTATGTATGTGTGCGTCGGGTAGGATTCGAACCTACGAAGGCCGAAGCCGACAGATTTACAGTCTGTTGTGATAGACCA
>CAIQBF010000048.1 GCA_903869975.1 uncultured bacterium
CCACCTGACACAGCAACAAGATTCTTGCCCACATTTGAAGACGCAACTGATGTCCACTCACGCGAACCTGCGCCCGGGCGCGAGGTCCAAGTCAAACCGCTGTCACTTGAAGTATAAATAAGCCCCGCACCAAGATCATTATTGGTTGTAGCAACAAGGCGTGTTCCATCAGCACTTGAAGCGACCGAAGACCAGTGCATCGGTGCAGAAAGGATGCCCGCCGTATTTTCGCGCCAAGTCACGCCAAAATCTGTAGAAAGCCAAACAGAACCAGGATTCTCAACAGCAATGAGCTTTCTTCCGTCAGAAGAAGACGCGACTGCTCGCCACATCCGAGGACCCATCATGCAACGCGCAGTCCATGGATTGACCGGCTTAGGGTCTAAAGTAATAGAAACGTCTCCAGGGTTCGAATCAGACCCAGAACCTGAATTACTCAGTCCTGTACGAAGATCGCCAATCCAAAGGGATCCGCTACGTCCGCCAGTAACCGTCGAACCTCCAGCGAGAACCGTGATTCCATCACCAGATAAAGCGACTGCCTTGCCGCTTACGGGATCAGAGATCGGATAAAGCGCCCATGTCATACCATCGCCGTCTACTGAAACGTACACAGGGTCTCCTGCATATGAAGTAGTAAGTGCAACTTTTGATCCAGTACTGTCAGTAGCGAGCCCGTTCCACGAGCGAACTCCCGCTCGATCGCGCACTACCCATGTGACGCCTCCGTCTCGAGACATCATGAGTGAGGAGCCTCCAATATCAGAAAGTATTCCCCACAAACGTGATCCGTCGTTTGAAACAACGATCTTGTACCAATTCTGCGTTGTACGCGGAATCTGAGACCAAAGAACTCCTCCGTCCGTAGACATATAGATATCCCCGACGCTCATTGCAGCAAACAGTTTCATGCCGTTTCCTGAAACCGCAACGCTCTTCCACGTCCATGCTCCAGTGAGCATGTTCGGATTTGTCATTCTCCATGTTGTACCGCTATCGCGAGATACAGCAACAAAATGATCTCCTGTGGAACCCGAGGAAGCTACGATAGTAGAGCCGTCAGCCGAATATGCAAGACTGGTCCATGTGTGGTCACCCGCGAGAGTCGCGCGAGTCCAAGTCGCACCGCTGTCGGTCGAAGTATAAATGTAGCCAGCCCATGATGCAGCCGCAAGGCGTGTTCCGTCAGCCGATGCAGCAACGAGATACAAACGGTCAGAAACCGTTATAGGTGCCCATGTGACTCCTCTGTTCGTTGAGCGGTACAGCGAGCCACTGAGATCTACTGCAGCAAGAATAGTTCCGTCAGCCGATGCGGCAACAGAACTCCAGGCATGCACCCCAGCTGCAGGCAACGCGGCCCAAGTAGCAGCAGAAGCGTTCCGCGGCATACTGAAACCTCCTGCGAGTATTGAAAACGCGAACACAAACGCGAACACTTTTTTCAGACTGATCATAAGCGTACTTTCTATTGATAATTAATAACAATGCTCCTCTTATTGTCCTGCAACGAGACAGCAATGTCAACGAACTTTATTTCTGTTGAATAAATCTAGTTCCGTCAGAAGTAAAAACAATAGTACCCAGCATATCTGTACGAAGTATTTCTGCACCGTGGCGTGTAAGGGTGTCGATCGTAGACTGTTTAGGCAGGCGATAACTATTATGGAGCCCTACCGAAATAACCGCCCATTTTGGTGCCACTGCAGCAACAAACGCCTCACTTGAGCTTGTATCTGAACCATGATGTGCAACTTTTAGAATGTCGCTTGCAAGAGCAGCCTGAGTATTGCCCGACACGACAAACGCCTCTGTTTTCTTGGTTCCGTCCCCCGTAAACATGATTTTTGTTGACCCGTAGGTAAGAACACCCTCGATCGAGCCGTCATTGGTTGTGGCGCCGGAAACATCGCGATCAGGAAAAAGAACAGTAAACCTGGCACCCGCCCCTGGGTCGAGATCGATGGTCATCCCTCTCCTGGCCAGAATCTCAGGAATACCCTTGTCATATATACCTTTTTGCAATTCCGCATGGAGAGATGTGCCTGTCATCGTGCCTGGTTCAATAACCGCACCAACATCATATGATTTGAGAAGGTCGACAAAGCCAGCGTAGTGATCGGCGTCAGGATTAGTAACCATAATGACGTTGATAGACCGATCCCCAAAAGGCATCACCTCTGAAAGAGGCCCCATAAGTGTCCCCGCCGGACCGCCATCGATCACCATCTGTGTACCATTTGGCGCTTCTATATATATGGCATCTCCCTGCCCCACATCGAGAAAGGCTACTTTGAGTACGCCGTGGGAACTGGCGGCCAGCGGCGCGTTTTGTGTTTCGGCCTGTCCGCATGAGAGCGGAATGAGAATAAGCCCAAGTACCAAGAGAATTGCTCGCATTTGTCGCATGCAAAAAGTATACTACGGAGGTCGTAAAGAAATACTAAAGAAAACATACACAAAATCTATGGACTACTTCACCGCAAAAACATTTACCCTTCCCGAACTCAAAGGAATCTCCGCAAAAAACGTCGAAGAACATTTGAAGCTGTACCAGGGATACGTAAAATTCTCGAATTACATCGTCGGGAAAATGAAAGAGCTTTCTCTCGATAGTGAAAAAAATGCATACGAGCTCGCCGAACTCCAGCGCCGCTTTGCGTTTGAGCATGACGGAATGAAGAACCACGAGATCTATTTCTCACAATTCGAAGGCGGCCCGGCTCCACTTGCCGAGGGTGGGCTGATGGATGCTATCAAAAAAGACTACGGTTCCTATGATGCGTTTCTCGCCAGACTCAAGGCAATCGCGATGACGCGCGGAATTGGCTGGATGATGCTGTACTACTGTTCCGAAACTGGACACTTGCTTACACAGTGGGTGGAAGAGCAGCATGTCGGACATCTCTATGGACCGAAGCTTATCCTCGCGCTCGATATGTGGGAGCATTCATATGTGTATGATTACCCGACGAGCGAGAAGAAAAAATATGTGGAAGCTTTTTTTGAAAATTTGAATTGGGAGAAAGTTGTAGAACGGTTTGGAAAGTAATTACACGTAAAACACAAAAAATCCCGCACGCCTCTCTTCAGGCACAGAAAATTTCTGCTGAAATTTTCTTCCGTCCGTCGCCGTCGCTCCTCCCGAGGCCTTCATCAAGGCATGCGGGATTTTTTGTGCTCTGCGATTTCGTTTTCTTTTCTAATGTTGTTCCATGCGCGATACAACCACCAGAGGAGGAGCAGATACATGACTAGACATAGCCATAACGGGAACCCATGAAACGCGAGAGAAGCGTAGGGTACTTTTGCAAAATAGGCAACAAGAATGCGGACATAGCGAAGAAGGCCGTAAGTAGCAATCGAAAAAGGGTACGCCAGCATGCCAGAAAAAGATCCTACGAGACCAGCGAGAGCGCCGAATCCCATGGCGAGTGGCACTGCTGGCAATACCATGATATTCGCAGGAAGCGCGATGAGCGAGAACGTCCCCATCTTGTATAAGATATATGGTGTAACGCCGAGGTTGGCTCCGAGCGTCACCGACATAGCCTCACGGAGCGATATAACAAAAAGAAACTTTTCCGGCACACGCGCAAATGCACGTGTAAGTACGGGCGTAATAAAAAGAATCCCGAGCGTCGCAAGAAATGAAAGTGCGAATGAAACATCGTACGCAAGGTATTTGGGATCCCAGAGAATCATGAGAAACCCAGCAATAACGAGTGCTCGAAACGCGTCGTAGATACGCCCGTGGCTCCGGGCAAAGATACCGATGAGCGCCATGATCCCCGCGCGAACCGCCGACGATTGCAGTCCGGTCATGGTGACAAAGAGCACGATACATAGAGCTCCGCTCCACGCTGCTGCGGCAATAGACAAACCGAGAATCCCAACAAAAAAATCGTGAAGGAAATTGGCCACTATCGTCACGTTGTATCCCGACAGCGCAATAATATGAATCGTACCCGTCGTTACCAAATCATTGCGGAACTGGTCGTCGATCGAACTCTTCACCCCGAGATTGATACCTGCAAGCAAATCTGCTTCGCGACCCGGAAGCACGCGACGAAAACTATCGACAATGGCATTTTTTACGGGAATAAGTTTTGCGACCATCCAGTTTCCGTGCCCGTGCGAGAGCACGGTCGCCTTCGCATTCTTGAGCTGGTAGAGAATATTGTTTTTGTATAAGTATGAAACATAATCGAACTCACTGCCTTGGTCCGTCATAAAATTCTCGGGAAGCTTGAGCGTACCACGCACTGAAACTTCATCGCCGTAAGAAATGGTAGGATTCTCGCCGGATGAAACATTGATAGCAATCTTACCCTCACCCGACACTTCCATGGTGAAACTCTGCCCGCCTGGTTTTTGCGCAGGCTCGGTATTCACAATCCCAGATACAGTAATATTCGAACCGATAGCGTCCCGAAAACGATTCTCATCTGGTTTCGAATACTCCATCCGCATACCGCCGAAGACGGCCCCCGAGAGAAATGAGAGCACCGCCCAAAAATATACCGCGTACTTCCTCATGCGCCACTCCGCGCAAACGCATCAAAAATAACCCCGACGCAAAACCCGAGAACAAATAGAAATACAATAATATCAATAATCGCTAGCCGCGAGCACTCTCCTTCCACGTTTTTGTGAGAGAAGCTTCTTCGTCCTTCGAGAAAACCTTCTGAAAACGGGCGCCACGTGTTCCTTTTACGCGTGCCTCGCATTCGGACCAGGTCGTATGCGTTTTGATTGTACCATCCACCATGGAAACGTACGAGTATGGTTTTCCACTTTTACTGCTTTTCTTTTTCGCGCTCGATTTCGCCTTCGCCGCGAGTTTCTCCTCTGTCATTCCAGAAAATACCGAGCCGCCGATAAGCTTCTCATATTCGCTAAGTCCGCCGACATACAGTATCTGGACACCCTTGAGAGCCGCATTCGTCGCAATGTCATCGGCGCGCTCATTGCCATTGTGCCCTGTGTGGCCGCTGACTTTTATCCACTCAATCTTATGCTTCTGCTTCAAACGATACGTAAGCCCAAAAAGCTCCCGCCATAAATCCTGGTTCAAAACATCATCGCCGGTCTTTGTCTTCCAACCATTCTTCTCCCAGCCGAATACCCAAAGAGTAATACCTTGTAAAAGGTATGCGGAGTCGGTATGAATTTCAATGGTTGAACCAGAGATGTCCGCACCAACCTTCCGGCTTTCGATGAAGTGGAATGCCCCTACGGCCGCCGCAATCTCCATGCGATTGTTTGTCGTATGATCCTCCCGGCCGCCGAGCTCTGCCACTTTAAAATCGCTAGTACTGCCCGCCAATCCAACCGGATAGATGACCACAGCTCCCCAGCCACCTGGACCTGGATTGCCGCGAGATGAGCCGTCGGTGAAGATTGTAAGAGTGTTTGGTTTCATAGAGTAATGATTGAGTTTAACATAAAAATACCCCTGCATTTTATGCAGGGGCAAAAGTTATAAACTGTCTTCAATGTTCCTCAGGATTTTAGAACGATCTTACGTACACCAGCGAACCACATTTCTTTCCTCGATTCCTCATCCATCGGACAAATAAAGATATGGGGGTCTGTAAAAAACAAGTGAAACTCAATTTTCCAAAAAAGACCATTTATATCCTTCCATTGAGTAGTATTTTTATACTTACTTAAAAAAGCTGGGTTC
>CAIQBF010000049.1 GCA_903869975.1 uncultured bacterium
CTTAAAATAATAAAAATTGAAGACATAATACAATAATAAAAAGGCGCATCACCACAATCGGAGATGCGCCTTTTATCATGCAAATCGTATTAAACTATTTCTTTCTGATAGCACTGTTCACAATACACAATCTCAGGCCGGCCAGGCGCATAGGCTGTCTCGAATCCCACAGAACATCTTCCTTCATGCCCATGATTCCCCTGCTCACACATGCAATCGCGATGCCAGAGATGGAGCGGGGTTTTCATCCTGACACGAGCATAGTGACGGCAATTGGGACACAGCTGCGGAAGCGGCAATTTCATCGAGCGGTAAAACTGAAGCTCTTCCGGTAAAATACGGAACGCGGTCGCACACTGATCCTCGCAGGTACCCCCATGAGCGCACGCGATAGTCTCCTTGAGAATACTATCGGAAACATCCTGAATACGGTCAGGAAGTTCGCTTGCCGCAATCGTTACCGAATACGTGCGAGGCTCTCGATCACGCCAAGCATACCCCGCTGCAATCGCTTCCTCTTTCTTGAGGGGAAAATAATCCTGAGCGATGGTTTCGTTGTATGCAAACGGAGAAAATTCACTCGGGAAAAATTCGCCATATTCACCACGCGCACGCATCGTCTCGCGGATTCTCGGCACAAGAACCTCGTACTCCTCTTTCTCGTATGGCCGATTGAAAATACAGTAATTCTTGCTGCGAAGACCTACGCAGCCGAAACAATTCGTGCAATCGAAACATTCATACGAATATTCCATGTCGCTCCCGCCCCAAATGTATGCGGAAAAGAAAATGCGCTGTCCGGTAACAGAAAGAACGTCGCAAAAAAGCTCTGCTCCATCCCAGGCGATGAGCGCATCGCGACCATCCCGGGCGTTGTTCCACACTCGGTAGCAGTACGCACACTCTTCCACATTGTCATCAGCCAAGAAACAATCGCGGCAATTACGTGCGTTCATGATTTGGTCGCCAGACACGTTGTGCGCATTCACGATCGCTGCATATTTACGCGGAACAGAGAGCTTGAGCTCATCGAATTTCTCGCGAGCTTCTTCGAGAGAGGCACGGCCACCCTCATAGATTTCGTCCATAACCGCTTTGTAATCCTCTTTGGAATAGCGCACGTTGAAAATACAATACTGTGCACTCCGGAGACCCACGCAGCCGAAACAATTCGTGCAGTTGCGGCAGTTATACAAGAGCATCGAATCCGAGCAGGTCTCACAGTCCTGTATAAAAGCCGAACGGCTGCATTTGTGCGAGTCGACAATCTCGTAGCACATCTCACAGCGACTAGACTGATGTCCGTCGAAACACGTACGCATGTGGCGGATAACCGTAAAAAGATATGCGCTATCCTCTGATTTAGTAGCACTCGCGCATAAATAACAGTTCTTGGTATCGAGGGTATGATTGGTGTACTCGCTTCTGACATTACTCTTCTGAAACAGATTTGGATGCGGCACCTCGTACCAAAGCTCGCGGAACTGCTCAAAGAAACCACGTGAGAAATCGTATTCACGTCCATAATCAAAAGGATCCCACGCGTCGGTTTTCCAGTAGGATTCATCGTACACCGTGATCGGAATATCAGAATGATACATGGAAAGCACTAGTTTCCCGGTCGCAGCACATGGGCGTTTATACCACGCGCGCTCATTTCGCCAGAGCATTCGGCGGATGAGGCGGCAATGAGGACAGAGCGTCGGGAAAGGAACAGAGACCTTGTCGTAAAAAGAAATATCGTCAGACTCGACAACGAAGTCTTTGCGACAGGTCCTGCAATTCCGTATTGATGATTCCATACTCTTTCAGTATACCTATTTTTCAGACGCTTCTCTCCCTTTGTTTTTCCATTCTTCGATCTCTTTATGGTTCCCCGAAAGCAGTACCGGCGGGACCGCGTGCTTCTTCCCCTTCCATTCAAGAATTTCTGGTCGAGTATAAAATTCACTGCTTGATACGCGTTCCTCTTCGAGCGACTCAAACTTGCCGAGCACTCCAGGGATCTGGCGAGCCATGCAGTCTATCAATATCATAGCCGGAAGCTCACCTCCGGTGAGTACGTAGTCACCGATAGATACATCTTCCGCTTTCAGTATTTTCGCCACACGCGCGTCGATACCCTCGTAGCGACCACTAAGCATAATGATATCGGTATATTTTTTCGCCGCAGTCTTTGCATACTCGGTGGTAAATTTTGCGCCACTCGGACTGAAATTGATTACTTTCACTTTTGCTTTCGCGCCAGCCTTCGTGCGCCGCGCGATTTTCTTTGCAACGCTTTCAACCGCTTTGAGTATAGGTTCAGCGCGAAGCACCATGCCTGGACCGCCGCCGAACGGACGATCGTCTACAATACGAGAAACATTCCCGTCTGGCCATACACGCTTATACTTCTTACCCGTCACAAACATGCGCGGATTCGCAAACAAAACTTTGATCTTTTTTTCCTTGATGGCACGCCCGATAATCGACTCCTTGAGATAGGAATCGAAAGCTTCAGGAAACAGCGTGATCACATGAAAATGCATATCAATATAAAAATTATTTCTTCGGGTTCAGTACATCGCCCACAAGCTTGCCGTCCGCCATAGTGATCGTGCGATGTGCGAGTTTTGCATACTCAGGCTCATGCGTAACCATAACGATAGTCTGTCCTTCCCGGTTTAGATCAAGAAACGTCTGCATGACCTGATCGCTCGTTTCAGAATCGAGGTTCGCAGTCGGCTCATCGGCGAAAATGATTTTCGGATCATGGCCGATAGCTCGAGCGATAGCAACACGCTGCTGCTGTCCGCCAGAGAGCTGACTCGGAAGATTATTCATTCGATCGAGCAAGCCGACACGCTCAAGCGCCTTTTTGGCCTTTGCTTCAGCATCTTCGATCGAATACCCCTGCATAAGGAGCGGGACGACGGTATTCTCAAGTGCTGTGAGCGATGGAATGATAGCGTAGTCTTGAAAGATGTACCCGAGCTCATTGAGGCGCGTCATCGTGCGCTCATTCTCAGAGACTGGGACCATATCTCGGCCGTCAATGAGTACCTCGCCGCTTGTTGGCAGATCGAGCAAACCGAGCTGATACAAAAGCGTGGATTTACCAGAACCAGACTTGCCGGTGATCGTAAGGAACTGCCCTTCTGGGACGGAAAAGCTAAGCGAGTTGAGCGCAGTGATGATCTGCTCGCCGCTTTGAAATATTTTTGTGAGTTGTTTTACCGCAATCATAGAGTGTAAGGATTATCTTCCGAGAATCGCGCTGAGCGTATTCTGTCTAATAACGATGCGCGCAGGAATATATCCAGCAATAATAGTCGTAATGAGCAAGATACCCGCGCGCAGGAATGTTCCACTCACTGTTGCAACGAGGATACCATCTGAAAACGGGAAATTAATCGGATTCGCTGCGAAATACGGTTTGATGAGCGCAAAGACGAGCACCATGCCGATCGCAACACCAATGAGCGCGTACATAAATGCCTGGAACATATACGAGTACAAAATAGCGCGGCGATTGATGCCGATGCCTTTTAGAATACCGATAAAGCGGCGGCGAGTGATCGCGTTCACGAAGATAACGATAAAGATCGTAATCGAAGCAACGATAAGTCCGATACCCGAGATGGCATTACCGAGAATTCCAAACGTGTCTTTGATGTCTTGGAGGAATTTGGGAAACGCTTCCGATGCCGTCTGCACGCGAGCATATTCTCCTACCCCTGAATCAAGCAGAAATTGCTTGGCTGCGACAGGATCAGTGCCTGGCAAAAGCTGAATAGCAATCGTCGACGCGTTGAGGTCAGTGCGTCCCGTCATTTTGCGAACCTCGCTCGCAAGACCGATGACCGACGTATCAAATTCATCAACCTTCGAAGACACGATACCCTTTACGTAATATTCTTTCTGGTTTTTACCAACAGTAAGACGAATGCGAGACCCTACAGAAACATTCTTGAGCGTCTGAAATCCTGGAGCTTCGATCGGCGTAAATTCATAGAGAAGATTCTTTCCGATGAGAACACTATCCTGGTCTTGCGGCGTCAGATATGACCCACGAATAATAAATTTTGAAACGCCAGAAAATTTCTCCTCTTGAACAGGATCAATTCCCATAAAGATACCCCCTGCCCCGTCAGCAAGCTGTCCTGGTTCGAGTGTCTTACGGTAATTTGATTCCACTCGAGCCGAACCTGTGTAGCGGACAGTTTCGTCTTTGTACCCTGGAATAGTCGCCGCAATAGCAGCAACTTTTGGCGTCTGTTCGATATACGAACGATCGAGAAACGAAGAAATAACAATATCGCCGATAGCGTATTTTTTCTGCGCGTCCTCCGATCCCTGAATAAGTCCGATAAGAATACCCGACACAACAACAAGGTTAAGAAACGTGAACGTCATCACGAGTACGATAAGACCCGTCGTCCAAATATTGGCGCGTTTAATATCACGCTTTGCGAGATACCAGCCGACTTTCACGTTCTGAGAGAATGAATTTTCGATACGATTGCGATCAGCCATACAAAAAGACTATTTCGCGATAAGTGCAACCTTCTCACCCTCAGTGAGACCAGTCAGCACCTCGACAAGATTTCCATCGCCGACAAGACCGATAGTGATCGGACGCGAAGTATATTTTTCTTTCTTTTCATCGGTTATAACATTGACCGTAGATACCCCGTCAGCAGTTGTTGTGACTGCGGCTTTCGGAATCACAAGTGAAGCCGGGTGTGTCCATGCAGTAATCGTCATATTCGCGTTCATGCCGGGACGAATAGCATTCTTGCCTGATGGATCAGTAATTGAAACTTTGATGACATAGTTCGCAACGCCATCGGTAGTTGTAGCAGACGGGTCGATATGCACGACGCTGCCGGTAAACGAAACATCAGGGCCAAAAGCATCGAGCGTCATCACGACAGGCTGGCCGATCATGACTTTTGCAATATTGGTTTCGTTGATATTTGCCTCGACGTAGAGATTGCTCACATCCTGGAGCACGACAACTTTTTTCTGAGCCTCAACGCGTTCACCAATTTTTGTATCAACATGTACGATAGTCCCGTTTGCAGGAGCAGTAAGAACTTTGTTGCTGTAGGTCGCCTGTGCTGAAGCAACTTGTGCCTCTGCGGTAAGTACCTGAGCCTCTGCAACAGCAAGATCAGCTGGACGAGCTGCCGCCTTCTTCAAATCAAGATCAGCTTGGCGCTGTGCAAGGGCAGCAGCAGAAGCAGCTACGATACTGTCACGATTTCCGAGCGCAGTCTGGTACGCGTTGTACTGAGTTAAATATGTCGCCGACTTCGTATTAGGAAGCAAAACAGTCCAAGTGCGATCAGAAGACAGCGTGCTTTCAGGGAACTGAATGAAAAGACCCTTCGTACCAAGCGCTGTTGGGGCACTTGAGCTAAGCGGTGCTGTTCCGATTTCGAGACCACTGTAGTTGAAGTACTGTCCACTTCCAGCAGTATACACAGAAATTACGTATGAGCCCTCTTTCTCACCGGTGTATGTGCCAGTAACTGTTGGGGCAGTTCCTGAAGAACCGGACGTAAGCACGGGGGTAAGGTCAGCAGAAAGAAGCGCGCGGTGAGCATTTGCAACAAGCGTATCTTGGAGTTTCTTGGTATTTGCAAGATCTGTCTCAGCGCTCTTAAACGCAGCCTGCGCAACAGCAACCTCTTCGTTTGAAGCACCCTCACTCACTTTCTGGTAGTTTGCTTGTGCAGATTTGAGTCCAGCTTGAGCCTGAGCAAGCGCCGCATATTCCGTACGGTTATCGAGCATTGCAAGTGTTTGACCGCGGTAAACCTTAGTGCCGACAGCAACAGGGAGCGAACTCACGAGACCACCAGCAGAAAATGAAAGATTGAGGTCGATCTGCGACGTCACTTGGCCAGTAGCAAGAACCGTCTGTTTGAGATCGGCTTTCTCGACAGCAATCGCCGTAACGGTTGACGCTGACTGTCGTGTAAGAAGTGCGATAAGGATGAGAATAACGACGCCACCTAACACCCAAAAACGCTTAGGGTGTAACTTATAATAAGCTTTTAATGACTCAAATTTATTTTTCATATATGCGTATATTTTAGCACAAAAAATAGTATCCGTAAACGGCGCTACTCTGCACGGAAATCAAAGAGATCTTCCTTTGGAAAGCGGACTTTTTTTCGCATAGATGGCTGGGCGGGGTCGGCAGGATCACGATACCCAACCGCCATGATAACGACAGGCTGTATGTATTCAGGCAGGCCTAAAATAGAGTGGAATTCCGCCGGACTAAATCCCTCCATCGGAGCAGCATCCACTCCAAGCTCAGCGCACGCGGCAAGAGCAAAGCCGAGCGCGATGTATGTCTGACGCGCGGCCCACGCACGCAGCGCGCTCGGCTCTACAAGAGTAGCTCGATCTACCGTCGTGCGCAGGCCAGCAAGCGCCTCAATGGTCGTTCCTTGGATTTCTGCCACAAGCGCAATCTGCTTTTCTGCTCGATCTGGATAATCAGTACGCGTACAGAATACAAAAAGATGCGAAGCGTCGATCTTGCCTATCTGCTTCGATGACTGAATAAGCTGGTTCTTCAATTCCCCACTCGCCACAATCACGTGGTACGGCTGAGCACCGCTTGCCGATGGTGCGAGATGAATCGCTTCAACGATACTATCGAGATCGGATGCGCTCACCGCTCGTCCATCGAATTTTTTTGTTGCATATCGCCAGGAAAGATTTTTGAGGAATGACATGCAGCTATTATACGGTACAATACTAAAAAATCCTTTATGAAAGAAAATTCAAAAAGTACCGTAGCCGATATACTCGGCAATATAGGATTCGTAATAGGCGTTATCCTACTCATTTATATTGGCATATGGTGCCATAAAAAAACACACCCAACAAAAAAGCCCGCGCAACATTCTGCGCAGGCTTTTTCATTTCAGTCGTTAGTTTTTAGGAGCACGGCTGCGCTCACTTTCAGTGAGGAGCTTCTTGCGCAAGCGCACGAAGTGTGGAGTGACTTCCAAGTATTCATCCCAGTTGATCACTTCAAGACCGCGTTCGATCGTGAGTTCCCATGCAGGGTTAAGATACATAGCTTCGTCGGTTCCCGACGAGCGGACGTTTGAAAGTGCCTTTCCTTTGATAGGGTTCACCATCATATCCTCGCCCTTTGAAGTGTTTCCAACGATCATACCCTCATACACTTCAGTGTTGTGCACGATGTACATAACACCGCGATCCTGAAGGTTCCAGATAGAGAATCCAGCAGCAGCTCCGGTGATCATAGAGACCATCGCGCCAACTTCCTTCTTCTTGATCTCTCCTGCCCATGGACGGAAACCGATAACGCGAGAAGCAAGAATTCCCTCTCCTTTTGTATCGATAACGAACTGGTTGCGGTAGCCGAGCAATCCGCGAGTTGGGATTTCAACGAGAATACGAGCGATACCTTCTTTTTCGGTCATGCTCGTGAGAAGACCGCGACGCTTGGTGAGTGTCTCAATAACAGCACCAGAAAATTCCATCGGTACGTCAATCGTTGCCTCTTCATATGGCTCGTTTTTCTGTCCGTCAATTTCTTTCGTAATAGCTTTCGGCTGAGAAACTTGCATTTCAAATCCTTCGCGGCGCATCTGTTCAAGAAGCACGGCAATGTGAAGTTCTCCACGACCCGATACCTGGAACGTAGCCTCTGAATCGAAGTCGACTTTGAGACCCACGTTGACCTGCAGTTCGCGTTCAAGACGCTCACGAATCTGGCGAGAAGTAACGAATTTACCGTCGCGCCCTGCGAATGGTGAATCGTTGACGAGGAAGCTGAGTGTGATAGTTGGCTCATCGATAGTGATAGTCGGGAGCGCTTTGACAGTATTGTCTCCGGCGATCGTCTCTCCGATGTACACATCTGAAATTCCGGCAATGATACCAATGTCACCGGAAACGAGTTCGGATACTGGCTCGCGTTTCTGTCCGATGAACGAAAACATTTTCGTGATCTTTGCCTGGCGAGTCTCCTCTCCGTGCTTTACGAAAATAGTCGATCCATCTTTGAGCGTACCTTCGTACACGCGCGCAATAGCGAGACGTCCGAGGAATGAGTCATACGCGAGGTTGAATGCCTGAGCCTGCGCTGGAGCGGTTACGTCGCGAGTTGCAGACGGAACGAGTTCGAGAACCATATCAAGGAGTGGTGCGAGATCTTTTGAATCATCAGAAAGCTCGCGTTTTGCGATACCCTGACGGCCTATAGCATAGACAGTTTTGAAGTCGAGCTGCTCATCGTTTGCACCGAGCTCAAGGAAGAGCTCAAGCACCTGTTCGTGTACCTGTTCTGGGTTTGCAGCAGGCTTGTCGATTTTGTTCACGACAACGATCGGCTTGAGGCCGAGTTCGAGCGACTTCTTGAGAACGAAGCGCGTCTGTGGCATAGGACCTTCCTGCGCATCCACAATGAGAAGGACAGTGTCGATAGAACGAAGCACGCGCTCAACCTCGGAGCCGAAGTCAGCGTGTCCTGGCGTATCCACGATGTTGATCTTCACTCCCTTATAGGTAAGTGAGCAGTTCTTGGAGTAGATCGTAATACCACGCTCCTTTTCAAGGTCGTTCGAGTCCATCGATGAAGCAGCTGCATCCACAGCTCCCGTAAACTTCAAAAGAGCATCGGTAAGAGTAGTCTTGCCGTGGTCCACGTGCGCGATAATCGCTATGTTTCTGATATCTTTTTTGTCCATACTATATAAAAATAAAGCCCCGTAGGGCTAGTTAATTGCTTAAGAAACAATACCATTATTTATAAAAATACGCAAATAAAAACTGCCCTGTTTTTATAGGGCAGTTTAAAAGGTATAGTAACAATTTATTCTCTTTCAAAGACAAGACCTCGAGCGGAGTCAACGTCAAGACGACACCCTCCATAGCAAAGGATATCTAGGTATCGTAAAATACGCCGAATATTCTTTTTCAGTATAGATATCGGTGTACCGTCTTTGCCGGCAGAGGAAATATCAGACCATTTCATAAGTATTCCTTGTGTTTTTTGATACGCAGCATCTTTTTCTATCCAGAGGTAGCATTCGGCTGCCTCTTTAGGCAGGTTTTGTATCAGCTGGTTGATGCATTGTTCAATTTTTTCAATATCGCCTTGAGTAAAAAGTGATTCAATTGAACGCCGCTTTTCAGCATCCGGTATAAATTTTTGAGTCTCTTCTCTAACGAATAAAGAAAGGACACTGTGGTACGCCGACAGCCGTATAAGCATTTCGGCATAGTGATTGCTCTCAATCACTTTCTGTTGACCTCCATTCACAAAGGCCGCAAGAAGTTTATCTAAACACCTTAAACCAAAAACAAGGACGGTGTACATATGCCGGCCGGACATTTCCGCAGCAAAATACTGTCTTACATCTTCGTGTTTGATCCCTTTCATTTGTATCTTTTGAGGAAAATCTAAAAACGGAAGCGGATTTTTCTCAAGCTTCTCAGTGATCATGAGATCAATCAGAATTGCATCGAATTCGGTATTCCTAAAGTCTAGTGCCATTTTAAAAATGTTAAGAGGTGAAATTATGATTTTCACAAACACTACCATGTACCCTATATATGGCAAGCAATCAACAAAAAACCCGCCGAAGCGGGTTTTTTATATTTCATTACATATTCTTGAGATCTTCCATCGCCTCGTCAAACGAAGCTTCGATTCCAGCAGCTTTTGTGCCGCCATCTGGCTCGTTGATC
>CAIQBF010000050.1 GCA_903869975.1 uncultured bacterium
CTTCCTCCTTGATAGCTTTCTTTTTGGCTTCGTCGTCTTTGTTCTTGAGCGTTTCAATGAGGAGCTCTGCGACGCGGGCACATTCTGCTTCTTTGAATCCGCGAGTCGTGATAGCTGGAGTTCCAAAACGAATACCAGATGGATCGAGGGGTTTACGAGTATCTCCTGCGATCGAGTTCATGTTGAGAGTGATGCCGACTTCGTCGAGGGCTGTCTGGGCTTCCTTGCCAGTAACGCCAAGCGAGCCGAATACATCGGCGAGAATGAGGTGATTGTCCGTGCCTCCGCCGATCATGCGCACGCCTTCGCGTTTGAGGACTGCTTCCATAGCTTTCGCGTTTTTCAAAACCTGCTGCGCGTACTCCTGGAATGCTGGAGTGAGTGCTTCCCCGAATGCGACTGCCTTTGCGGCGATCGTGTGCATGTGAGGGCCACCCTGAATTCCCGGGAAAATTGCCTTGTCGATTTTCTTTGCAATCTCTTCGTTCTCACGCGTGAGAATAATGCCGCCGCGTGGTCCGCGAAGGGTTTTGTGTGTCGTTGAGGTGATGATATCGAAACCATCATCAAACGGATTGCGGAGCGCCTTACCGGCAATGAGTCCGGCAATATGCGCCATGTCGGCCATAGTTATAGCTCCAACTTCATGCGCGATGTCGACAAACTTTTTGTAGTCGAGAGTACGAGGGTACGCAGAAAATCCAGCGATGATGAGTTTCGGCTTGTGCTCAAGTGCGACCTGACGGAGACCTTCGTAGTCGATCTCTCCCGTCTCAGGATCTTTCATCTTATACGTGACGAACTTGTAGATCTTCGCAGGAAGTGTCATCGGGTGACCGTGCGTAAGGTGTCCGCCGTGAGAGAGATCCATACCAAGCACCGTGTCGCCTGGCTCAAGAAGAGCGGCGTAAACGGCGAGGTTCGCAGGTGCGCCAGAGTGTGGCTGCACGTTTGCGAATTTGCAGTTGAAGAGTTTCGTGATGCGCTCGATAGCGAGGCGCTCAACGACATCAGTGTATTCCTGACCGCCGTAATAGCGGCGTCCTGGGTACCCTTCCGAGTACTTGTTGGTCATGATCGAACCATTCGCGAGCAATACATTTTTGGAAACGTAGTTCTCGCTTGGAATAAGTTCAAGACCCTCTGCCTGTCGTTTTGCTTCTCCCGCGATAGCGTCAAACACCTCCGTTTCTTTATATGAGCTCATGGAATAAGGATATAAATAGAATTACCGCACTAATAACCTTATTCTAGCATGAAATCAGGTGGTTGAAAATCGGCCTCGACAGCAGCCGAAGTCGGGGGTATCATTGACGATATTACAATGTATTTTTAAATAATATAACTCCTATGGGTATGGAAAGCGGCGGATTTTCATTTAGTACAGGACAAGCAGCTGAATCCGCAAAAGCGGAGCGCGAAAAAAATGCAGCGGACAATGAGAGACAACAAAAATCTGCTCAAGAAAATGCGCTGAAAGAGAAATTTAACAATATCAAAATCGGAGATTCTGTCTCCTACAAGAATTCGAGTGGTGAACTCGAAGACCTCGTAGTCGTCAGTAAAGACGAGGAGAGTGGGGCAATGAAACTTGGACCCAGCCCAGAAAATACCAACCCTAACTACTCCTATGGTACGACAATCGGAGTCGAGGATATGGATAAAGTAATTGATTTCTTTACTCCCCAAAATAGGTAACAAAAAAGCCGCCTCAGTCGAGGCGGCTTTTTATTGCGTAATTACGCAGGAATGAACGTAAGAGCGATTCCCTTCGCGTCTGCGCGGCCAGTACGGCCGATGCGGTGCACGTAGGTGTCGTAGTCGTTCGGGATGTCGTAGTTGATCACGTGCGTGACA
>CAIQBF010000051.1 GCA_903869975.1 uncultured bacterium
AAAAGTTCGCGCGCTCACATTACAAGCAAACGCTGTTCGCCAGTCGACCATAGAGGAGCTCCTCCTCGCAAAATCCGGCCACTCCGCGGGACCCCTCGGCATGGCGGATATTTTTACGTACTTTTATTTCCATCAGCTTCGACATGATCCGAAGCGTCCAGATTGGGCTGAGCGCGACCGTTTCGTGCTCTCAAATGGGCACATCTGTCCGGGCCTCTACTCCGTGCTTGCGCATGCGGGATATTTCCCACTTGAGGAACTCAAGACGCTTCGCAAACTCGGAAGTCGCCTTCAGGGTCATCCGCATCGCGAATGGCTACCATGTGTAGAGACATCTAGCGGACCGCTCGGTTCCGGTCTTTCACAGGCTGCAGGTATGGCGCTCGCCGATAAGATGGATCATGGTGAGCAGACTACACGCTTTATATACTGTTTTATTTCCGATGGAGAGATTCAGGAAGGAAATACTTGGGAGGGTATCATGTTTGCGGGCAAATACCGTTTGCATAATCTCATCACGGTTATCGACTACAACAATATTCAGATCGAAGGCCTTGTCTCCGACATCATGCCGCTTGAGCCGCTCGCCGACAAGTGGCGCAGTTTCAACTGGCATGTGATCGAAGTGGACGGTCACGATTTCCGCGCGATCGACACCGCTGTCGAAGAAGCCAAAACTATTTCTGGTAAGCCAACTGTCATCATTGCTCACACAATCCCGGGCAAGGGCGTCTCGTATATGGAGCGCAATTACAAATGGCACGGCAATCCGCCGAATGCGGAGCAAGCACAGGTGGCGATTACTGAACTCAAAGAGGCTGCACTCAAAATATAAAACATATGCTTAATCCAAACCTCAAACTCAATCCGAAAATCTGGAACGACGATGTCGAGATGCTTCCGATCCGCCATGGTTTCGGCGAAGGCTTGCTCAAGGCAGGCGAGCTCGACGAGACTGTTATCGGTATCTGTGCCGATCTCACTGAGTCGACCAAGATGAACCTTTTTGCGGACAAGTTCCCGAAGCGTTTCGTGCAGGTGGGTGTAGCAGAGCAGAACCTCGTCACTGTCGCCGCAGGTATGGCAGCTATGGGCAAGTTCCCATTTGTATCTTCGTACGCTATGTTTTCTCCGGGTCGCAACTGGGAGCAGATTCGTACAACTATCGCATACAACCATGTGCCAGTCGTGATTGCCGGAAGCCACGCAGGAATCTCTGTGGGCCCCGACGGTGGCACACACCAGGCACTTGAAGACATTGCGCTTATGCGCGTGCTTCCGCGAATGACAGTGCTCACACCCTGCGATGCTATCGAGGCTCGCAAAGCGACTCTCGCTATCGCAAAACTCCGCCAGCCAGCATATATCCGTCTTGCTCGTGAGAAGAGTCCTGTCATCACGACAGAAGATACGCCGTTTGAAATTGGAAAAGCACAGGTGTTCTTCGAGACCGACGGTCTTGCACATGTGGGCGTGATCGTTTGCGGAGCGCTCGTGCATGGAGCGATGCGTGCAGCGCAGAAGCTTGAGAAGGAAGGCATCCGCGTCAAAGTCCTCAACATGGGCACCATCAAGCCGCTCGATACGGAAGCCATCATTGCTCTTGCAAAAGAAACCAAATCTCTCGTTACCGTAGAAGAGCATCAGATCGCAGGCGGTCTCGGTAGCGCTGTTGCTGAATGCCTCGCTGCAACATTCCCAACACCGATCGAATTCGTCGGTATGAAGGATGCGTACGGAGAATCGGGAACACCGGCTGAGCTTGTCGAACATTTTGGAATGGGTACAAGCGCTATTATCGAAGCTATCAAACGCGCAGTGGACCGAAAGGGTAAATAAAAAATACGTATAAAAAAATCTCGAATATCTATTCGAGATTTTTTTATTATTTATTTCTTTCGGGCAGGGTAGAGATCTTCGAGTGCTACTGGCAAATGTTCGTATTGATACAGGTACCCGGAAGCACGGATTTTTTCGGAAGAAGTATTCTGGCTTGCAACGAGCGCGTCGGCGAATCCGCCGAACATCAGGCGGGCTGCGAGATATGGCACCGGCCATAGTATTGGAGAATGCAGAATTTGTGCGAAGGCTCGGAAGAGCTCTTTTTGCGTAGGCGTTTCGCCTGCGCCTGCATTGAATGCTCCGCTGAGTGGCTGCTCAATAGCATGCACGTAGATACCGACAATGTCTTTCCAATGTACCCATGGCATATACTGGCTGCCACGGCCGAAATAGCCACCGAGCCAGCGTTTGAACAAGGGTTCGAGTGTTGTAAGAAGTCCTCCGGGGCCAAGGACGTTTGCTGTGCGAATACGGACAACGCGCACGCCGAATGCTTCCGCCTGAGCTGCTTCCTGTTCCCAGTTTACACAGAGGTTCGCAAGGAAATCTGTTCCTGAACCAGCATCTTCGGAGAGTACCTCGGTGTCCCTGTTTCCATAGTAGCCAACAGCTGATGCGCTTACCAGAACTTTCGGCATTTCTGCACACCTGCTGATCATGCGGACAAGCGCTCGAGTTGTATCGATACGGCTTGTGTAGATCAGCTTCCGGTACGAAGCGTTCCAGCGGCGCCCTATCGTTGCACCGGCAAGATTTACTACCGCGAACGATCCATCAATGAGCTGAGGCGAGCTTGTGCCTTCCGCGATATTCGAGCGTACAAAGGAGAGTCTCTCGTGCGTAATGCGTGGCGGAACGAGGTCGATACTTGTGACCGAGTATCCTTTTTCAAGGAGTGCCTCTGAAAGTTTTGTACCGATAAAACCAGAACCTCCGACGATTGTGATCTTCATAGTTAGGAAAGGATGAAAATTGAGTAGTTCAAATAGGAAGCAAAGCTTACCCAGAGAATGTAGGGAACGAGCATCCAGGCTGCTTTCTTAGAAACCTTTGCAAAGCTCACGATCGTCGCGAGAATCGCGAGCCACAAGAATACGATTTCAATAAAAGCTATACCAGGAGAGCGCAGTCCAAAAAAGAGTACTGACCACAGCACATTGAGTCCAAGCTGAACGCCAAAAAGTACGAGTCCTGTTTTTGCGTGCTTATTGGTCGGAAGCTTTTTCCAGACCAAGTACAAGGCGATGCCCATAAGTACGAAGAGCGTAGTCCACACTGGTCCGAATATCCAGCTCGGAGGATTGAGTGCTGGCTTTGCGAGCTCGACGTACCACGACTTGAGAGCGGAAGCGGTGAACACCGATCCGACAAGTCCGGCGAGCTGGGGGATAGCGAGTGAGACGATGAGTTTTGTATTTATTTTCATTGCGTTCAGTATATCATTTTTACTACACACACTATTCAATTGGCATATTTTTAAGCTATTGACTTTTTATATATTTTATGATCTTATATACAAAGAAATTCATTGTAAAACCACATAAAAACGAAACAAATGAAATTGATTGTTGAGAAGTTTGACACCGGTATCACATTCGCTCTTCCGAGTGGAGCGCAGCTGTTTTATGGCTCTTCACCGCTTCAGTTTATGCAAGCAAGGTATGACCATACCGATGAACGGCTATGGCCTAAAATAGGGTCATGGGAAGAGGAGTATGTTAAAAATTTTCTAGACGAAGGCTGTACTTTTATGGGCGTCTTTTTGCTCTGGCATCTGTCTCGGCTCGATGTACTGAAACCGAGGTTGACACATAAGCCTCATTTTGTGCTCTCCGGCCGTGTGGAAGTAGCGTACGAGTATAATATTCATTTGGATGGACACTTCATCTTAGTGAATGTTTCGAATTGTGAATGCCGAGACATGGACACTATTATCGAAGGAGTTACGAAATCATTTGAACGCTTTGATTTAGACACTGCTTTTACTCAGATTGTGGAAGCATATCTGACGATATACCCACCAGTGAAAGATGCAAAACTTACTTGGTGGCAGAAATCCGTGCTGAATTATTTTGTGCCATCGAAGGTCAAGAAAGATCCCGCACACGAGAAGCTCAGCATATTCAAAGAAAAATTTTTCTTGAAAAGAGAACAATTTCTAGCACAGTGTTTCTAGTATTACCGTGTACAAGATGTAAAAAACCAGTTCAAATATTGAACTGGTTTTTTATATGGAGTCTCGTTTATATCTTCGCTGGCACGTAGTCCGCCGGAGCCTTTGCGAGGAATTCGAGCAGCTGTGCTTCGGTGAGCAATCCTTTTTGCGCACCGACATGTTCGGTTACCGACATTGCATTGATCGGTGCCCAGAGTAGCGCTTCTGCTACCGTCTTGCCGCGAGCGAGCGCGACAGCGAAAGTAGAAGTGAACGAATCTCCTGCTCCCGTGCGCTCAAGTGGTCCGGAGGGGGAATTCGGGTAGATCGGCATGAACCAGCTCGTTCCGTCATCTTCGCGGGCATAGGCGCCTTTGAGTCCGTCCGTGATGCATACGATTTTGGGTCCAAGCGCGTGGATCATATCCATGAGCTTTTTGAAATCTGTCTCTTCTGTTGCGAGGATGCGCTGGGATTCTTCGAAATTACATACGAAAACTTCCGTGCGAGCGTAGATTTCGCGGGTGCGCTCGATGCCGAGCTTCATCTGGAATGTGCCAGGCTGGTAGATGAGCTTCACCTCCGGATGTGCTTTGAGGTAGGCAGTGATTTCATCGTGGTAGGCAGCAGAGTTTGAAGCAAGCGAAGAAAGGTACATCCATTTTGGCGCTGGCATGTTCATGTCGAGCTTGTATGGATACTCGGTATGCTTGATGAGGATGGTGCGCTCAGGAATATGCCAGAGCACATAGTGGTAGTTGCTCTGCATTCCGGGTACGGTCTGGAGCATGTCGGTGCGGACGCCGTTTTTTGCGAGTTCAGCCGTATTGCCGTGGCCGATATCGTCGTCGCCCATATATGAGAGCAGTCCCGCATCGAGTCCGAGGCGGGCAGCGCTTGTGGCTGCGTTTGGGCTATTGCCGACAGCACGGCATATTTCGGCGGATTCGTAGGGGACCTTGTCTCCGAAACGAAGCGAGAGGCGGCAGTGTTCGCCGGATGGGTCACAGGTGACTTCAGCATCGTCGATACGGATGAAGGGCTCAGTCGTAATGTCGCCGAGGGCGAGGAATTCATGTTGTTGCATGAGGGTATTCTAGCATGGGCGGAATATTGTTGGTAGAATGGGCGGTATATATGAAAGATACAATCAAAGCTTTTCTGAAAGGGGATGTCGACGATTCAGCTGAAGCACTCCGTTCGCACAGTCGTGACGCGAGTCTCTTTGAAATCACACCTGAACTTGTCGTATATCCAAAAGACGCAGACGATGTTTCCGCACTTGTACGATATGTGGCCGAACAGAAGAAGATCAATCCGGCACTCTCCATCACGCCGCGCTCTGCGGGCACGTGTATGGCGGGCGGTTCTCTGACGAATTCGATCAGTCTTGATGGTATGCGATACCTTACTCGCTTGAGTGAGGCCTCTCGCGTGACTCCGTATGAGTATCTGCCGAATTTTTTCGGAGCAGAACCTGTGACAATAGCAGGAGAGATCAAGGCACAGCCTGGCGTGTACTATCGAAATCTTGAACCTGTCACACTCAATGACAACCTCCTGCTCCCGTGTTTTACAGGATCGAAGGATATCAATGCTATCGGTGGCATGATCGGCAACAATTCTGGCGGAGAGCTTTCTCTTAAATACGGCAAGATGCAAGACTACGTAAAGTCCGTAGAAGTGGTGCTTGCTGACGGATCAAAAGAAACATTTGGTCCAGTCACGCGCGTTGAGGCGGAAGCCAAGGCACAAGAAAATACTTTCGCTGGAAGTATCTATCGTGGCATGCTCGCACTTCTCGATAAAAACAAAGACTTTATTGAATCGAAGCGTCCGCGTGTTTCCAAAAATTCCGCCGGATACAACTTGTGGAATATTCTCCGTAAAGATGCGGCAACAGGTGAGGAGATTGTCGATCTGAGTCAGCTTATTACGGGTTCGGAAGGCACGCTTGCTGTTACGACAGATGCCACGCTTCGACTCGTGGAGAAAAAGCGCCATTCAATGCTGCTCGTCCTATTTCTCTCAGATCTTGGAGAACTGCCTGACATTGTTGTTGAATCACTTAAGACAAAGCCTGAGACTATCGAAGCATACGATGACAAGACGATCATGCTTGCAGTGCGCTTTTGGAGAGGATTCATCAAGAAAATGGGTCTTTTTGGAGCTGTGAAATTCGGTCTTGAATTCGTACCTGAATTCAAGATGATGCTCGGCGGAATGCCGAAGCTGGTGCTTCTCGTCGAGTGTGCCGGTGACGACAAAGTGGAAGTGCTTTCTCGTGTTGAGAATCTCAAGAAAAAGCTTTCTGGTTTCAAAAAACTCAAAATGCGCGTCGTTGATCGAGCGGCGGCAGAAAAATACTGGACGATCCGACGCAAGAGCTTCTCATTACTGCGCGAGCATTTCAACAACAAGCGTACTGCTCCGTTTGTGGACGATGTTTGTGTTCCACCGGCAAAGCTTCCAGAATTTTTTCCTGCAGTCCAGGCTATCCTCGAAAAGTATAACCTTACGTATAACATTCACGGCCATGCGGGCAACGGAAACTTCCATCTTATTCCGCTGATTGACATGGATGCTCGACTTTCAAAACAAATGATTCTTGATGTGTCAGAGGAAGTGTATTCTCTGGTGATCAAAATGGGAGGTACTATTACCGCTGAGCACAACGACGGTATCATTCGCACTCCGTACCTTGCTGATATGTTCGGCGCGCAGATGATTGCGCTTTTTGCCGATGTGAAAAAGATTTTTGATCCGGAGAATATCTTCAATCCCGGAAAGAAAGTCGGGCTCACAAAAGCAGACATCGAGAAGTACCTCATCTCAGGTCAATAGTTGACATTTTGTGTTATAAGGTGTATAATATACGCCAAACAAACACTAAAAAATGGCAAAGCACGTTATTCATAGCGCCAAAAAAAAGAGCTATACGATTAAAAAAATAGAAAGTGACGATGTTCCGACTCACTTGCAGTTGAGTTGTACTGAGGGGAACCTCAGCACTCAAAAGATAAAGGAACTGCACATTCGAGTTCAAGGACTCGACAACGTCAGCAAATGCGAACTATCTCATCCTGATGAAACTGTCTGTACGTTCGTCCTAAACGTCTTTCCTCCGGGGTCGGCGTATATTCTTCTTGAGCGGGAATTTTCTGCGCTCGTAAACGAAAGTGGGCTTTCGTAAAGTATTTCAAAAAGTCATGTCGTCTTCGGATGCCATGGCTTTTTTTTATGCATTGCCGTATACTTTCACGCATGACAGATCGAATGCTTTTTCATGGGTCCCACGACTTGGTTCTTGCCGAAAAAGTCGCGGGCGTTATTGGGTGTGAACTTGGACGGCTTGAGATTACTTCGTTTTCTGATACCGAGCAGCGTGTGCGCGTGCTCGATGACGTGGGCGACAAGGCAGTGTTTGTGCTGCTTTCTGTTTCGACTCCGGTCAATGACCGTCTTATTGAATTGTGTTTGATCGCTGATGCGCTCAAAGGAGCTGATGCGAAAAAGATCATTGCCGTTGTTCCATACCTCGGCTACATGCGCCAGGACAAGGCACATCGTGAAGGCGAAGCTGTTTCTGCGCGCGTTATTGCGCACATGATTGAGGCTGCTGGATACGACAAGGTTATCACGCTCGACCTGCACTCTGATGCAAGCGCTGGATTCTTCAATATTCCTGTACAACACCTCTTCTCATTCTCGCTTTTCTCAGACTTATTCAAGGATGAGGATCGAAAAATGGTTGTAGTTGCTCCAGATGCTGGCGGTGCCAAGCGCGCACAGCGTTTTGCTACGATGCTTTCTTCGCCGATGATTATGCTCGAGAAGACGCGTAGTCTCGAAAAAGTGCACGTTGTTGAACACATGAAGCTTATCGGATCAGCAGGTGGGCGCGAGGCTATCATTATTGACGACCTCGTTACGAGCGGACAAACGCTCGCCAAGGCAGCTCGCGCACTCAAGGAAGAAGGCGCTCCAAAAGTAATTGCATGCGTAACACACCCTGTTTTTATCGACGTAACCAAGAAAGTTCTCTCAGATAGCGATATCGACACGATCTACGTTACAGACACTATTCCGCTCACGGAAGACCAAATGTTCCCGAAACTCAAAATAGTATCAGTAGCAGGTCTTCTTGCGGAAGCTATCCTCAAGACTCGCTAATCACGGTTCGGCTCGTTCCGGCTTTGACTCGGCGTGTTTTTTATGTATAATAGGCACCTATGTCAACAAAGCTCAAAGGAACGGCCCGAGACGCCGGCAAAAATCTTATTTCACTCCGCGCTGAAGGCCTCGTGCCAGCAGTCGTGTATGGCGCAAAAGAAAACAACGCTTCTATCGCTGTTCCAATGCGCGAATTCATGAAGGTGCTCAAAGAAGCAGGTGAGTCTGGTACGGTTGAGCTCGAGCTCCCTACAGGCACGGTTACTGTTCTTATTCACGAGGTTACGAATGATCCTGTAAAGGACACTCCTCAGCACGTGGATTTCCTCGCTATCGACGTCAACAAGCCAATCCAGGTTACTATCCCGCTTGAATTCGTTGGTGTATCGCCAGCAGTCAAGGGAAGTCTCGGTACGCTCGTCAAAGTCATGCACGAGATCGAAGTCAAAGGTCTTCCAAAGGATGTACCACACTCGATCACTGTCGATATCTCGACACTCGATGTTCTCGACAGCCACATCTCAGTAGGCCACCTCGGTCTTCCGAAGGGAGTCGAAGCTATGGCAAAGGATACTGACATTGTTGTCTCGATCGCTTCCATCAAGGAAGAATCTGAAGAGCCAGCAGGACCAATCGACTTCTCAGCTATCGAAGTTGAAAAGAAAGGAAAGAAAGAAGAGGAAGGCGCAGAAGCAGCAAAATAATATTTCACTACGAAAAAAGAACGGCCCCATCACGGGGTCGTTCTTTTTTCGTATGATATACTGTACATACCTATGCAGAAGGGATTTTTTAATTTTAAAATAATTGGTT
The DNA here is from genome assembly GCA_903869975.1 of uncultured bacterium. Taxonomy (GTDB): domain Bacteria; phylum Patescibacteriota; class Minisyncoccia; order Phycocordibacterales; family UBA9973; genus CAITQP01. The sequence continues at coordinate 8,984 of CAIQBF010000051.1, forward strand.
TTTTGGTTTTTTTGATTGCTGGGGCAGTCTTGTTTTTTGGTGCGGAATCAGCACGTGCCGACTTTGATTGCCTCACCCTCAACTCGAGTTCAACAAGTGATCAGCGAGCGTATTGTCAGAATCAAGTAACCCAGCTCGAAAACGAATTGAAGGCTCTCAATGAGCAGCTTACGCAACAAAAAAACCAATCAGGAACCCTCTCGGGAGACATCAAGCTTCTTACCACTAAGATCAATGCAAAGAAGACTGAGATTAAGGCAAAAGCAATGCGTGTCACGCAGCTCAATGAATCTATCGGTGAAAAAAAGACAGCAATTCGTTCGCTCTCTGAAAAAATAGAAAATCAAAAGGAGTCGCTTGCACAGCTTCTGCGCAAAACAAACGAAATGGATCAGAAGACATTGACCAATTTTTTGCTCGCAACTGATTCATTGTCGAGTTTTTATTCCGATATCAGCCGTTTTGATACCCTCAAATCAGACGTAAAAGATTCTGTCGACAATATTAAGACGATCAAAGGTGTCACTGAAATAAAAAAAGCAGAACTTGAAAAAGAGCAGGACAAGACGCTCGATGAGAAGAACGCACTTCAGACGATTCAGAAGAATATCGAAAAAGATCAAGCGACACAGAAACAGTTGCTCTCTATCAGCAAGAACAAGGAGACTGAGTATCAAAAAGTTATTGCCCAACAGCAGGCAAAAGTCGCCCAGATTAAGGCCAAGCTCTTCAGTCTTGCGGGAGGCGCTCAAGCTATTCGCTTCGATGTCGCGCTCCAGTACGCCGAGGCTGCTCAGGCAAAGACTGGCGTAGCCCCAGCTTTCGTTCTTGCGATTCTTACGCAAGAGAGCTCTCTTGGTAAAAACGTTGGACAATGTTTCCTTACTGATACGGCGACGGGTGCTGGCGTTGGTGCCAATACGGGAAAAATATTTACCAACGTCATGAAGCCTTCGCGTGACGTGCAGCCATTTATTGCGATTACCGGCCGTCTTGGACTCGATTGGAAGACTACGCGTGTTTCGTGTCCTATAGCTGGCGTAGCGGGCTATGGAGGAGCTATGGGGCCTGCACAGTTCATTGCTTCGACGTGGAAGATTTTTGAAAATCGCTTAAAAACAGCTCTTGGTCATGATGCCAATCCGTGGATGGCAGAAGATGCCTTTATGGCAAGCGCGATGTATTTGACCGATCTTGGCGCTGTGGGCAATAGTTATAGTGCTCAGATCAGGGCAGCGTGTAAGTATTACGGTTCAGGTGGAAGCACCTGCTCGTATGGTCGAAGCGTCATGAGTCTTAAGGCTAGTATTGAAAGCGATATCGATTATTTGAAGCAATACGGCGTCTCGAGACGCTAGTATACGATTGCTTGCGTCGGCAGAATTTCCGTGCTATTATCCAATCCTATGCAGAAAAATATTCACCCAACCTATCACGCAACAGCCAAGGCAGCTTGTGTCTGTGGCGCAACTTACGTCGTCGGCTCAACCAAGGACGAGCTCAATGTTGAAATCTGTTCAGCATGCCATCCTTTCTACACCGGTAAGGAAAACATCCTCGACACAGCAGGACGTCTCGACCGCTTCAAGAAGCGCCAGGCTACTGCTACTTCGCTCAAGGCAAAGAAGGCTAAATAGCTTACTCAGTAAAAGCGCGGCAAGTCCGCGCTTTTACTTTGCCTGTCTCTGGTATACTCAACATATATGTCACTCGTCGATCGAATACAAGAACTCAAAAAAGACCACAAGACCTCGTATCTCGCTGAGAGCTATGAGAAGCTTTTGCGTGAGGAAGAAGTGGTGCGCGAAATGATGGAAAGCGAGGGTGAGCTTCGTGAGATGGCTGTCAAAGAGCTTGAAATCATCGAGGAGCAAAAGCAGGGTATCGAGGCACAGATCAAGGCTATCGAAGATGCAGACAAAGAGGAAGAGCAATTCCCGAACGAGATCGTGCTTGAAATCCGTGCAGGCGCAGGAGGGGATGAGGCATCACTTTTCGCTGCTGAACTGTGCGGTGCATATCAGGCATATGCTGAGACCAAGAAGTGGAGCTGGAAGAAACTCGAAGCTTCTACGTCAGAGGTGGGTGGATATCGCGAAGCTTCGTTTGAAGTACGCGGCCGTGATGTCTACAAAGAGCTCCGCTACGAGACCGGTACGCACCGCGTGCAGCGCATTCCTGATACTGAGAAAAACGGACGCATTCATACGTCGACCATTACGGTTGCCGTGCTTCCGATCCGCAAGAAAGTGAAATTTGAAATCAATCCGGGAGATTTGGAAATGGAATATTCCCGTGCTGGAGGAAAGGGTGGACAGAATGTGAACAAGGTTGAGACGGCCGTGCGTCTCGTGCATAAGCCGACAGGTCTTGATGTTCGCTGTACAAGCGAGCGCTCACAGCTTGCAAACCGCGAGCGCGCCATGGAGATTTTGACTGCAAAAATCCAGATGCTCAAAGAGAGCGAGGAGGCTGCAAAATATTCGGCTGAACGCAAAAACCAGGTGGGGACTGCTGACCGATCTGAGAAGATCCGCACGTACAACTATCCGCAAGATCGCATTACGGATCACCGCATCAAGCAGTCCTGGTCTAATATTCCAGGATTCATGCAGGGTAAGCTTGAGAAGATTATTGCAGCACTTGAGGAAGGGAAGGAAGGTGACGCTTCGGAAGAGGAGTAATACGGATCTCCGCCCATAACGAAAAATACTTTTGAACAAGGCCTCGCGCAGGCGCTCAGGCGCCGAGCGGCCCCGCTGGCCCTCAGGCCAGACAGGGGTTGCCTTTTCAAAAGTATTTTTTGTCGCGGGCGAAGGCTGTACTACTCCTCTTCCGAAGCGTCACCTTCCTTCCCTTCCTCAAGTGCTGCAATAATCTTCTCAAGCTTACCCTGCATGAATCCTGGAATATTAGACCAGGACTGCTTGATGCGGTGATCCGT
>CAIQBF010000052.1 GCA_903869975.1 uncultured bacterium
GAACATGGATTCGATAGGGTCCTCGCTGTTCCAGTGCTCGACTGTTTCGTTGATATTTTCGCGGCCGTGCACGATGAGTGTTGTCGTGCCGATGCCATCGATCTTCACACCCATTTTTTCCATCAGAAAACAGACGTCCTGTACCTGGTAGTTTGGCGGGGCAAAACGGATCGTGGTTGGTCCAGGGATACCCGCAGCTGCGATGATCATCGAGATTGCACCCGTGTCGCTCGATTCGTAGAGGACGAATTCTGCAGGTTTGAGTTTTGTGTATTTTATAGAATACGAATCGGAGAGCGTCTTGATAGATACGCCGAACTTACCAAGGCCGTATTTGTGCGCGGCGATCGTGCGCTCGCCCATCTTGCAGCCTCCCGAGTGAGGGAATGAAAAGCTCTTAGACCAGTGAATGAGTGCGCCGACAAAGGTAAACGAGCGTGTTCGGCGGGCAGCTTCGTGATTCATTTTTTCAAACGCGAGCTTGGCTGGCGGGATGATTTCAAGCGTCGTTGAAACAGCGGAATTTTCCGTATCGTTTATCCAGCGTACTGATACGCCGAGACTTTCCATGATTTCGATGTAGCGGTTTACTTCTTCGATATGGGGAATCCCGTGGAGAATGGTTTTCCCTCGGTTTACGAGCGAGGCGCAGAGCATCGTAATAGCGCCATTCTTTGAATAGTTTGTGCGAACTGAGCCTTTGAGCTCGCGCCCGCCGGTAACTTCGAAGTCGATACTGGTTGAAAGGGAAAGGATCTGGCGGCCGAGGAGGTCGCTAATCTTTGCGATGTGCGCGATCGTCATGTTTTGATCGCCGCTCTCCATGCGCGCTACGGCGCTCTGGGAAGTTTCGAGAGCTTCAGCGAGTTCTGCTTGGGTGAGTCCGCGCTCTTCGCGGAGGTTTTTGATAAACGTGCCGATCTTTGCCTGGTCGAGCTTTGTTTTTGCCATATGGTAATAATATCTCATATATGATATATTTGCAATATGTCAATTAGACGCGAATATGATGTTCCACTGGCAAGCCTATCGACCTTTCGGATGGGTGGCACGGCTCGTGAGGTTGCTGTCGTCGAGACGGAAGAGGACCTTCAGGAATTGTTTGCGATACTTCCGAGCGATCGAAAATGGTTTATTCTTGGCGGCGGTTCAAATGTGGTATTCCCAGATGGCGACACCGACACGCTCATCATTCGCATTGCTATCCCTGGTATTCGCGTTCTTACGCAAACCGAGGACGATGTCACTATCGCTGTCGGTGCCGGCGTTTCGTGGGACTCTGTCGTGTCGTTTGCTGTCGACCGAGGACTGGCCGGCATAGAGGCACTTTCCTGGATTCCGGGCACCGCTGGCGCGACTCCCGTTCAAAACGTCGGCGCCTACGGCGTCGAGATCAAAGACGTGCTTGTTTCGCTTCGAGCCTACGATATTCAAAAAGGAGAGTACGTGGTTTTTCGTAATACTGAGTGTCTTTTTGGGTATCGCGAAAGTATCTTCAAAAACGTAGGCAAGGGGCGCTATGTCATTACCGAAATTACACTCGTACTTTCGACCGATGGGCCGAACGTCCCGCAGTATCCAGGCGTCGCTGAATATCTTGCCGCCCACGATATCCGTGCAGCCTCGCTTGAGGATATCCGAAATGCGATCATTACGATTCGTAGCAAGAAACTTCCTGATCCGAGTCAGATTGCTTCAGTGGGTTCCTTTTTCAAAAATGCATTCGTTCCTGTCGAAATAGCGGCGAAACTCAAAGCAACATATCCAACGCTTGCCGTTTTTCCTGTGGACGGCACGCTCTCAAAGATTGGTACCGGTTCGCTTATCGACACGCTTGGATGGAAGGGTAAGCGTATCGGCAATCTTTCACTCTATGCAGGCAATGCCATGGTTGTGGTAAACGAAGGCGGCGCAACGCGCCGCGAACTCGCTGAGTTCATCAGTCTAATTCAAATCGAGGTACAGAAAAAATACGGAATCGCTATCGAACCCGAGCCAGAACTGCTTGATTTCTAAAGACGCAGGCGTCTCTTATTTCAACGCTCCCGTGATATCGGCGATCATCTTCTCCGTATTTTCGCGTACTGAATGTCCGTATTCCTCGCGGCTGACGTTTTGATTGATCTGTCCGAATATAATATTGCGTGCTGAATGAACGATGGCGCCGCGCTTGTCTTCATTGAAAGCGGGAAGCGTGTCGTGTGCAGTGCCGCCTTGTGCTCCGTAGCCGGGCACGAGGAAGAGTGCCTGCGGCATTATTTTGCGAAGAGCAGCCGCTTCTTCTGGATAGGTTGCGCCAACAACGGCACCGATCGAGCTGTAGCCACTCTCTCCGACGAGATCTTGGCCAAGTGTGTCCACCATGCGGGCGATTTTTGTATATACTTTTTCTCCGTCAGCAGTCGTGAGGTCTTGAAAGTCTCCCGATCCAGGGTTGCTGTTCTTCACTAGTACGAAGATACCCGTACCGTATTTTTTTGCAGCTTCGACAAACGGGGCGAGACTGTCTGCTCCGAGAAATGGCGAGACGGTCATGGCGTCAGCGCCGAATGCCGCTTCGTCGCCTTCAAAAATTTTGGTTTTTCCGATGTATGCGTTTGCGTATGCTTCTGCGGTTGAGCCGATATCGTTGCGCTTCGCGTCTACGACGACAATGAGCCCTGCCTGTTTGGCATAGCGGATGGAACGCTTCATCGCCCAGATGCCGGGAACGCCGTACTGTTCGTAGAAAGCGCTTTGCAGTTTGACTGCAGGTACGAGTCCTTTGATCTCGTCGATAATGCAGGAGTTGAAATCGAAGAGTACATCTTCGACGATCTCATTTTGTGTTTTGTCTTCGCTGTCGGCGAAGAATATCTTTGGGACAAGCTCTAGGCGTGGATCAAGCCCGATAATGCAGGGATTTCCTTTCTCGGTGATGGCTTCGATGAGTCGGTCGGCGAAGTTGGTCATAGTCTTATAAAAGTACCATTTTGCCCGCGTTTCTCAAAGCGGCATGGTATGATC
>CAIQBF010000053.1 GCA_903869975.1 uncultured bacterium
GTGTATCCAAATGCGGGGGCACTCTTGCCGTTCAATCGCATCATTGCGTATTACGGCAATTTCTATTCAAAGAAAATGGGCGTACTCGGAGAGTATCCGGAAAAAGAAATGCTCGCCAAACTCGCTGCTGAGGTCAAAACATGGGAGGCTGCGGATCCCGCGACTCCGGTGATTCCAGCAATTCATTACATTGCCGTAACCGCACAAAAAAGCGCGGGAGCTGACGGCAAGTATCGCTTGCGCATGCCTGACAGCCACGTTCAGCAGGCTATCGATATCGCTCGCAAGATCGATGGTATCGCATTTATCGATATTCAGATCGCAAAAAGCACGGTACAGGAAGAGCTTCCACATTTTGAGGAATTCCTCAAACAGCCTGATGTGCACCTCGGCTTGGATCCTGAATTTTCCATGAAAAACGGAGAGAAGCCTGGTTCCGTAATTGGAACAATGAATGCCGCTGACATAAATTTTGCTGCCAACTACCTCGCGAAACTCGTTAGAGAGAATAACTTGCCACCTAAAATTCTCGTAGTACACCGATTTACGGGGAAAATGCTCACCGGCTATCGCGACATTAAACCGTTACCTGAGGTTCAGATTGTCGTGAATATGGATGGCTGGGGTTTTGGTGCTAAAAAAATAAATACATATCGTGCTGTCGTGACCCCAGAGCCAATTCAATTTACGGGATTCAAACTTTTTTACAAAAACGATCTCCTTCCTCCAAGCAAGCGATTACTCACACCAAAAGAAGTTATCGATCTTACGCCATCACCAATGTACATCCAGTACCAGTAGGCGTGATTACTTGATATACTGAAAGCAATTCTATGACCATGCAAAAACATACGCGAAAAATTTTATTTGTATCAGGAGCGCTTGTGTTCACTGCCGTTGTTTTTGTGGGTGGAGTCTATCTTGGATTCACTCAGCGGTCATATGTATCTCGTATCACCGGTATCGAAAACAGTTCAGCTCCTGCAGAAATTAGCGCTGATTTTGAGCCGTTTTGGAAAGTTTGGGGCATCATTGATCGGAAGTATCCCGGGGCGGATGCTGTCTCGGCGCAAGATCGAGTGTATGGCGCGATCAAGGGTCTTGTGGACTCTATCGGAGACCCGTATTCAGTCTACTTCCCACCAGTAGATTCAAAAGAATTTCAAGACATCATAGCCGGTAGCTTTGAAGGTATTGGCATGGAAGTCGGGTTGAAGGATCGAGTTCTGACTGTCATAGCTCCACTCAAAAAAACTCCTGCTGAAAAGGCGGGGATCAAAGCGGGTGATAAGATCCTTGAGATCGATGGCACTTCGACAGATGACATGACCGTTGAAAAAGCAGTGAGCCTCATTCGCGGACCGAAGGGGACTGCTGTTAAACTTATCATCTATCGTGAAGGCGACAGCAAACCACACGAGATCTCGGTAGTACGTGAGGTTATCGAAACTCCGACACTTGATGAAGTACTGCGTCCTGATGGTGTGTATGCCATCTCCCTCTATAGTTTCAACGCATCTTCCGATATTCTCATGCAGAATGCTCTCCAGAATTTCGCAGCAAGCGGCGCAACGAAACTTGTCCTTGATCTGCGTGGTAATCCAGGTGGATATTTGGATTCAGCGGTGAATATCGCCGGATTTTTCCTCCCCGAAGGCGATGTTGTTGTAACGGAAGATTTTGGTAAAAATGGCTCTCCTCGCGCATATCGAAGCAAAGGATACAATCTACTCGACCTTAAGAATACTACGATAGCGGTACTCGTCGACAAGGGTTCAGCTTCAGCATCAGAGATCCTTGCAGGTGCTTTAAGCGAACACGGGGTGGCGGTACTCATCGGAGAGACCACGTACGGAAAAGGCTCAGTTCAGGAGGTTGTCGACGTCACCGATACGACCACTCTCAAGCTCACTGTTGCAAAATGGCTCACGCCGAATGGTGTTTCCATCTCGCTCAAAGGCCTGACTCCAAGTATTCCAGTCACTGTTTCGGCCGCAGACGTCACCAGCAAGGTAGACCCGGTACTTAATCGCGCGCTTGAATACTTCAAGACGGGAAAATGACAATTTTAGCTCTATGCTATAAGATAGAGGCATGAAGGTCATATTCATCAAAAAAGTCCCAAAAGTAGGCAATATCAACGATATCAAGGATCAGCCAGATGGCTACGTCCGTAATTTCCTTGTTCCCAAGGGCTACGCTGTCATAGCAACACCTGAGGCTATCAAGAAACTCGAACGTTCACAGAATGAAATCAAAGTAGGCAGGGAAGTACAGACAGATCTCTTCAAGAAGAACCTCCGTTCAGTCAGTGGCGTAGGAGTCACTATTGTCGCCAAGACCAACGACCAAGGAAGTCTTTTTAAGGCTATCCACGCCAAAGACATCGCTGAGGCACTCAAGAAACAGCACCAGATCATCATTGCCGAGGAATTCATAAAGCTCGCCGAGCCCATCAAGCACAACGGTAGTTTTACCGTAAGCGTTGAAGCTCTCGGACTCAAGGAAGAGATCACTGTCGAAGTTACAACAGCATAAAAATCACATCAAAAAAACGCTCCCATACGGGAGCGTTTTTTTTGATTCACGAGAACTAGTCTACGTGTACGATCTTGCGAACTGTCTTGGTTCCGTCGTAGTTCGTCTTGCGCTTGTCGCCGAATTTGACTACACCGTCTTTGAGAGCAAAGAGCGTGTGGTCGACAGCAACCTTGACGTTGCGTCCAGCCATGATGACTGTGCCGCGCTGACGGACGATGATTGAGCCTACCTGCGCCTTTTCACCGGCGTAGAGCTTCGTTCCGAGATATTTTGGATTTGAGTCCTTTAGGTTTCTGGCGGTACCTCCCGCTTTACGATGTGCCATATGGTTATTTTCTCGTTACTACTATATAATTACGTACAAATGAGTATACATACTATTGCTGATAAAATCAAGGGCTGGGCAGGGGAACGCCGTCAGATCCTTATTTTTATAGCTCTTTTGGTGGGAGCATCAAGCCTGTCGTTTTATCTCGGGTACGTTGCCCGAGCAGAAGGGCACAAAGAGCCCTTGGTGGCCATCAACTGCCCAGCAAATGCATATATGGACTCACTCGCGCTTTCGACACCGAAGGCAGGCACCAGCAAGACTTCCGGGATATCCATCAACCCGTCCGCAGTAGCAGGGGCCTCGGTGATCGGGTCACAGAATCAAGCCACGAGCGGAGCCTACGTAGCCTCCAAAAACGGCAAGAAATACTATCCAATCGATTGTGCCGGAGCCAAGCGCATCAAAGACGAGAACAAAGTCTTTTTCGCCACGCCAGCCGCCGCAACCGCTGCAGGGTACTCATTAGGAGCTGGATGTAAATAGAATGATCGCACATTGTGCGTGCTTAACAAGCCGTTGTGTTTGAACGTTGAAGGCAAAGGGGATTTATATATGGTAACGTCGCACAATATATCTTTTACGACAATAAACTAGGTATACCTAAGCACGGTAGAGATCGGCCGGTAGTAACTCCTTGATTTCTGCAGCGTACAGATAGGCACCAAAAAGAACGACGAGTATTACGAGTATCTCTATAAAATATCGAACACGTCGACGTATACGGATATCACCAAGAATTTTTCCTCCAACTGGAGTTGCGCTGAACGCTTTAAAAATTTCTTGCATGAACAATTTGTTTGCAGAATACCAGCCGGCTTTTTTTGATTGACCAGATGTCCATGTTGCCCCATGCGCGAGTTCCCCGCCTCGAAATTCACACGAGTAGTAGAGTACGTAGCTTGTTGGGTACGGATATGGCCATAGTAGTGGCTTGGGTCCGTTGATCGTCGTTTCTTTGTACGCTACGAGGGTTGGAGTACCGATAAGGATGCCCGTTTGTTCAAGTACGCGCTCGGTGAGGGCATCTTCGATGCGGAGGCCCGTGGGGATGTCTCCGCCGGGAATATCGAATAAGGGGACTGACGACTTCCCTTCTTTTAGATCCGCTTGCAGAAACTTGCCTCGTTTTACGACAATACCGTACACCGCAGCGGCAAGTGCTGCTTGTGGTCGTTCGTCGGACAAATATGTCTCGACTATATGATTGGCCGGAAGTCCGTTGACCTTGGTTTGCGTCAAGAAAATCTTTTTCATACTATTTTTTCTCTGCGAGATATTTTTGTCGAAAACGAGCACCGACTGTAAACCCAATGATCGTGCCAAGAATAGCTCCAGCTATAAAATCACTGAACCAGTGGATCGTCGTCGATATGCCGAGGCCTATGTATGCGGCATAAAATATCGCGATACCTTTAACCATCTTATTGTTAGGATACAAAGCAACCAGCGCCATACTCATGGCAAAAGCGACGCTTGTATGTGACGACGGCCATCCGTTGAATGCGCCACCGCGATAGAATCCGAAACGAAATAGCTCGCTCGTGTCAACGAGAACGTCCACCCCGTGAGGTAGTCCAACACGTCCAGTGAATACCTTATACGACGAGGAAACCAAGAGCCCGAGCGTTCCTGCCTGAATCATGGCATTCGCTGCGTACTTAAGGTGGGCATTTTTTTTGATTTTCGCACGAGCATGCATCCAAAGCGGAACAATTACCGGTACAAGAAAGCCTACACCTGCAGCCGAAAAACCAATGACTTGAATAATGGAATTTCTTGTCGCGAGATAGTACTCCCAGTCAAAGCCGGAAAGCACCAAAAGCGCTGTTGATGCTAGCATAATCCCCTGCCACACAAGGTTTTTACCTCGATAGAAGCCCGCGATATTTTCCCCTACGCCATACAAAAAGCCGTTCATTGCGTCAGTATATACTATGTCCCTCTACTTGCCGAGCATCTCCGTAATGTGCTTAAAATGTTTCCCTGATACCGGTTGAACCGAGAGCCTCGAGCCAGTTTTCCGAACCTCCATACCTTCGAGTTCACAGTCACGCTTGATATCGCCAAGACTGACCGGTATTTTGGATTTGCGAACAAATGCCATATCTACGCATGCCCATATCGGAGCATCGTCGCGAGATTTTGGATCATAATGCATATCCTTAGGATCGAATTGGGTTTCGTCGCTGTGTGCCGAGCTTGCGACACGAGCAACACCATAGATCCCACTGGGATTTTCTGATGTCCCAAGAGAATGATAGAACAGTACAAGGTCTCCGATACGCATGTCGTCGCGCATGAAATTGCGAGCTTGGTAGTTACGGATACCTGTCCACGATGTGCGTTTGTCGCGCTTTAGATCGTCGATCGAATAGCATTCTCCTTCAGATTTGATGAGCCAATACTGCATGGTATGACTGAGTATACCACTAGACAGTTAGAGGTCGAATTTTCGTATTGTTCGGCGAATTTCGAGGTAATTCGGTATCTGTTTTTGCACGAGCGCCCAGAATTTTGAACCATGGTTCATTTCCGCTAGGTGGCAGAGCTCGTGAACGATGATGTAGTCTTGTTGCTCAGGAGTCAAAAAAAGAATTTTATAATTGAAATTAAGATTCCGACGGATCGAACAGCTTCCCCAGCGCGAGGTGAGATTTTTGATTGAGACACTATTGTACTGATATCCGTACAATCCGCTGAAGTATCGAAGACGATTGTGGACAAGCACGCGAGCAGCTTCTTTGTGCTTGAGATACTCAGCTCGGGTACCGCGTCTTGGAGTAGAGAGTGCTTTTGGATGATTCTTGAAATACGCAACCTTTTCTTCAATCCAAGCTCTGCGAGAACGGATAAAGAGATCTACTAGAAATCGGCTTATACGCGGAGGCTGTGTGACAGTAACGGTACCATCAGGGCGTACGGTGATGCTCACATGCTTTGCGCGAGCATTTTTTCGGATGATGAGCGGAGTGTCCATGTCTAAGACCTGTAGTCTACCGCAGAGTACTTCTTTTTTTTATTGACATAGTTGAATTTAAATGTTTATATTTAAAAAACGGAACAATATGAATAAGAACCCCGCGTACCTTGTTGTTGGACATGCTCTTGTATGTGCTATTGGAATACTCTGTATTTACGGAGTATTCCTCCCAAAAGAATCATTCGGATTCTTTCATTATTTGATCAGGTTTCTATGGGCGACTAGTCTGATTTATCTCTCCCCTGCTATATCTGGCATAATCGCCGCTAAGTGGGACAGGGAAAAAAGCAACATACTTCCCACCTACTTATTTGTCGGAGGACTACTCTTGATCGGAAAAAGTTTCTTCATA
>CAIQBF010000054.1 GCA_903869975.1 uncultured bacterium
ACAGACAGTACTCCACCAACACTCTCCTCTGTTTCCATCGCTTCAAACAATACAACGACCACGCTCGCGAAAGCAGGCAATACAATAACGCTTACGTTTACGGCCGATGAGACCATCAGTACACCAACAGTAACCTTCCTCTCCGGCGGTGCTTCAATTGCCGGCTCAGTTTCCTATAACAATACTTCGGGCAATACCTGGACTGCTTCGTATACCGGAAACTCTGCTGATACAAATGGATCGGTGACATATAGCATTGCGTTTTCGGACACCGCCGGTAATGCGGGTACTGCTGTCACAAGTGGTACTGGTTCAGTGACCTTCGATAAGACAGCACCGACTATCTCTGAAGTTACCCCTGTCACTACTCCAACAATAGATAGCACTCCTAATTACACATTTACAACCAACGAAGCCGGAACCGTCTCCTACGGCGGTTCGTGTAGTTCAGCTACAACGTCCGCAACTTCAGGTAGTAACACGGTGACCTTTACATCACTCTCAGACGCTACTTATTCGGACTGTACGGTTACTGTCACTGACGCAACAGGCAACGCAAGTAGTGCTCTTTCAGTGACGACATTCCGTGTTGATACGGCAGCACCGACGCTTGCCGAGGTTACTGCTATTACTGACCCAACGATAGATGTGACTCCTAACTATGTGTTCAGTTCAAACGAAGCCGGAACCATCTCCTACGGCGGCTCGTGTAGTTCAGCTACAACGTCCGCAACTTCAGGTAGCAATACTATATCGTTCACAACGCTTGCCAACGGAACTTACTCTGATTGTACGATCACTGTCACTGACGCGGCAGGTAATGCGAGTTCGACACTTGCAGTCTCTTCGTTTGCTGTTGTGCTGGGGTCTCCAGCGATTGCGAGTATCTTAGCTGCAGCAGGCAGTACGTCGGCTGTTATTACTTGGACGACCAACCAACTTGCAGATACTTCGGTTCTGTACGGTCTCGATTCATCGGTTCCTGTTTCGACAACGACGACTGACGCGGGAGGAACCTTGTCTCATAGTGCGACAGTATCTTCTCTTGCTCCATGTACGGAGTATACATTTTCAGCGCAGTCGGTGAACCTAGTTTCATCAAGTACTACGACTACACCAACCACATTCCGCACATCAGGCTGTACGGGAGGGTCTTCTGTTCTAAGTTCTGCTTCGAGTGGACTGGTGCCGACTGCTTCAGGAGGATCTGTTAGTTTGCTTAGCGCAGGGAAGGGTGTCGCTCTTACTATCCCAGTGAGCTTCTCTGGTGCTGACGCATACTTCCAAGTGCAGCAGTTGAATTATTCTGCAGTTACAGGTGTGACTGGAGTGCCTACTGCATCGACTGCGCCGGTTACTCCGTACTTCTATGAATTCCGCGCTCTTGCTGATCCGAGTACTCTTGTGACAACATTCGATGTTAGCCATCCCATTACAGTTACTATGACTTACGGAGTAGGTGATGTTTCGAGTATTACTGAAACATCGCTTCTCATTTATCGCCATGATGGAGCTGGGTGGATCGCTCTCGATAGCTGTGTTGTTGATACGGGTGCTCACACGGTGACATGTACTACTGATCATTTCTCAACGTTCGCTTTGTTTGGAAGTCCTACTCCGGTGGTTGCCTCTTCAGTAACGAATCATGGTGCTGTAGTTATTGCGCGAGTAGTCCCTACCTCTCTTGGTGGAACACCTCTCGACTTTACAGTTAATGGAGGAAAGAAACAGACATCTTCTCAGGTTGTCCCTGTTGTGTTTAATGCGAATCCGAATACGGTTACTGGCTACGCTATCTCACTCGATCCGACATTTGCGAATGCAGGAATATATCCGTATACATCTTCTACGACATTTACTCTTCCTGCAAAAAACGGCTCGTACACCATATATGTGAAGTACTATTCGCAGACGGGGGATACTTCTCCTGTTGTGGGACACACGGTCACCTATTCTGTAGGATCTTCTGTTTCGACAAGTGATACTGTTTCGACGGGTACGGTTTCCAAATTTACGTTTCGCGGAGTTCTCAAGCTCGGTAGTGTGGGTACTAATGTAAAACAACTTCAGCAGTTCCTTAATACTCATGGATATGTGGTTGCGAAGACTGGCCCCGGCTCTCCTAGCAAAGAAACGACGAAGTTTGGCGGTGCTACGAAAGCGGCTGTTATGGCGTTTCAATCGGCATATGCCAAGGAAATCCTTGTACCAAACGGGCTCAAGAAGCCTACCGGCGAATTCGGTCCGTCTTCGCTCAAGGCAGCGAATGCTATCCTTGCCAAGGAATAAGATTCGTCTTTCGTTTTCGTCAAATTTTCCTTTATTTGTAAACCTCCGTTTTTTGGAGTAGTATCCACCTATATGAAGCAATCACACTTGTTTACCAAGACACGCAAAGAAGCTCCGGCTGACGAGGCTTCGCGCAATGCCGAACTCCTTATCAAAGGCGGGTTCATCCATAAGGAAATGGCCGGTGTGTACTCGTACTTACCGCTTGGACTTCGTGTGTTCAATAAGATTGTGCAGATTATCCGCGAGGAAATGAACGCACTTGGCGGGCAAGAAATCGTACTTTCAGCACTTCAAGAAAAGGCGACATGGGAACCGACCAATCGTTGGAGCGACGATGTCGTAGACAATTGGTTTAAGACTAAACTCAAAAATGATACAGAGCTTGGTCTCGGCTTTACGCATGAAGAGCCGTTGACGAAACTCATGAGCGAGTACATAAGTTCATACCGCGATCTACCGAAATCCGCATACCAGTTTCAGACAAAATTCCGCAACGAGACTCGTGCGAAGTCTGGCATCATGCGCACTCGTGAATTTGTAATGAAAGATTTGTACTCATTCTCACAAGATGAGGCTCAGCATATGGAGTTTTACGAGCGATCAAAAGAGGCGTATAAAAAAGTATTCAAGCGCGTTGGTATTGGTCATCTTACCTACATGACCTTTGCGTCAGGCGGAATTTTTTCACAATATTCGCATGAATTCCAGACGGTTACGGGAGCTGGAGAGGATACTATTTATATCGACGAATCAAAGGGTATTGCTATCAATAAGGAAGTATATACCGATGAGGTAATTGCAAGTCTTGGTCTTGAAAAAGATAAGCTTGTCGAAACTCGTGCAGTTGAGGTGGGGAATATCTTTACTCTTGGCACACGCTTTTCTACCGCGCTCGGACTTAAATATACAACTGAGTCAGGCGAGGAGAAAGATGTCTTCATGGGCTCATACGGTATTGGACCAGGACGCCTTATGGGTACGATTGTTGAGGTACTTTCCGACGACAAGGGAATTATTTGGCCAGAAGCAGTGGCACCATTTCGAGTGCATATTCTTGAGCTCGGTGATTCGGAAGAAGTCATAAAGGAGGCAACTACACTCTACGAGTCATTGACTGCCGCTGGGATTGAAGTGCTTTTTGATGACCGTGTCGGCTTGTCTGCAGGAGAAAAATTTGCGGATGCAGACCTGCTTGGTATGCCGTACCGCGTTGTTGTTTCGACTCGCAGTATGAAGGATGGCGGCGTTGAGGTGAAGAAGCGCTCTGAGGGGAAAGGACATATTATGAAGACTGCCGAGTTTCTTTCGCTGCTTACTGATACAACTGAAAAGTAGTTTCCCATGCTTACCAAGCTCTACAACACATTCTCAAACGACATCGGTATCGATCTTGGTACTGCGAATACGCTTGTGTATCTCAAAGGTCACGGCATCGTGATCAATGAACCATCTGTCGTTGCAGTCAACCAAAAGACTGGACGCATCGTGGCTGTTGGAACGGAAGCCAAGAACATGCTTGGCCGAACGCCGGGACATATTCGTGCTGTGCGTCCTATCATTGATGGCGTTATTAGTGACTTCGAGGTTACTGAGGAAATGCTTTCGTATTTGATCGCGAAGGCCGAAAAAATTTCAAAGAAATTTTTTCGGCCGCGCGTCGTCGTTGGTGTTCCGAGCGGAATCACAAACGTAGAAATCCGTGCTGTGTATGACGCCGCGAAGTCCGCAGGCGCGCGCGAGGTATATATCATTGAAGAGCCTATGGCTGCAGCGATCGGTATTCGTCTTCCCGTCAAAGATCCTGTCGGTAGTATGATCGTCGATATCGGTGGTGGTACAACTGATATCGCTATCGTTTCGCTTGGCGGTATTGTCCGCAGCAAGAATTCAAAGGTTGCAGGTGATCGTCTCAATTCAGACATCGCTTCCTATCTGCGAGACGAGTTCAAATTGCTCATCGGAGAGAAGACTGCTGAGAATGTAAAGATAGCTATCGCAAGTGTTGCCGAGGGACATTTCATGGAGGCACAGGTTCGCGGCCGCGATCTTGTTACCGGTTTGCCACGCGAGGTTATCATTACCGATAGCGATATCCGTGAGGCGATTGCTTCAGCCGTCAATGAACTGATCGATGGAATCAAGGAGGTACTTGAAACGACGCCACCTGAAATACTTTCTGATGTTATGCATCGGGGAATAGTACTCTCGGGCGGAGGAGCGCTGCTCGCAGGCCTCGATGGATTACTTGAGGGTATTCTTAAAATTCCGATTTATGTGGCAGAAGACCCGCTTACTGCCGTAGCTCGTGGTGCCGGTGTCGTACTTGATTCGATTGAAGATTACCGTGAACAATTGGTGAGTGCTACGAGCGATCTTCCACCGCGTTAGTCATATCCCCACACATTGTAGCGTGAGACGCGGTATACTATTTGAGCATGCAAAACCATCGACAATTCGCCCCAGCTCATACCAGGACCCGCACTATAGTACTGGTAGCCATTCTCCTTGTTGCAGGGGCTGTTTTTGCCGTGCCTGTGCTACGGAGAGGCCTTCATACTGGTATTGGTACTGTCGGTGTCGGTATTTCAAGGGCGACGCATTCCGTTGGTGGATTTTTTGGATCTATTGGTACAAGCCTGCGCACCAAGCACTCGCTTGAGACAGAAAATCTCGTCCTCAAAGACCGTGTTTCTGAACTTACGACTCGCATTATCGAGCGAGATACGCTTGCTCGCGAGAATGCGGACCTGAAGCTCCTCCTTCATCGGAATACTACGTTTCGTCTTACACTTGCTGCGGTGATCGACAAGCCGCCACATTCAGTGTACGACACGCTTATTATCGACGGCGGTTCTTCCGCGGGGTTTGGTATTGGGCAGACCGTGTATGCCAATGGGTCGACTCCTATTGGTACGATCGAAGCATTGCTTTCAGGTTCTGCAACAGTGCGTCTTTATTCTGCACCAGGTCAAGAGACCCCCGTTCGCTTATCTCCGTCGAACGTCGATATTACTATTGTCGGGCGTGGGGGAGGGAATTACTCGGCAACCATCGAGCGTGGCATTTCTGTGGAGGAAGGGGCGACGGTGGTAACCAAGGACATCAATCCGGCTGTTGTTGCTGTATTTAAAAAGATTACTTCCGACGATCGTGATCCGTTTCAAACACTTCTCTTTGCTGCTCCGGTCAATATAAATGAACTATCTTTTGTTCAAGTGCGCCAATAAAAAATCTACCAGATGCTACTGGTAGATTTTTAATTATACGAGTTTCTTTTTAGCGCCAGAAAAGCATGCATTCGACTTCTTTCGAGGCATATTTAACACTAAGCACTTGGCGTGCGAATTTTTCAGCCTCTTGCAGAGAGGTCGCCCTGATCGGTAGTTTCTGGATTCTTTTATCTGATTCTCTTTTTTTATAATAAAACACAAACGTTTTTTGCCGGGGCTGATTTTTAAACACACAATAAAAAATCCACGCAACAAGGCCTCCGAATATAAGTAACATTCCCATACGGTTTTTTTCTGACTATGGCATTTAAATCATGTTCAGTCAATAGGTCTCTAAAGGTTCATTTGGTATAGTGCTTTTACATTGAAACCGATTCAATTTGCAATTGAAAAAAAGATTCCTGGAGCGCTTGGCCGCGCTGGTGTCCTTACGACGCCTCACGGTACGGTTATGACGCCAGCATTTGTGTCTGTTGGAACGAAAGCCACGGTCAAAGGTATGACGCCTGAGATGCTTCGCGGCATGGGTGGACAGATCACTCTCTGTAATACATACCATTTGTATTTACAGCCAGGCGACGAGCTTATTCGGAAGGCGGGAGGGCTTCATGCATTTATGGGGTGGGATGGGCCGATGATGACTGATTCGGGCGGCTTTCAGGTCTTTTCACTGGGTGCAGCATACGGCAAAGGTATTTCAAAAGTGTTGCATCCTGCCGATCCATCGCAGCAGATTCCTGAACGATCGAGTGCTGATGACGGCGTTCCGAGACTCGCGACGATCGGCAACGATGGCGTGTCTTTCCGTTCGCACATTGACGGCAGTTTGCATTACATTACGCCGGAGAAATCCATGGAGATTCAGCACAATCTTGGCGCGGATATTATTTTTGCATTCGACGAGTGCACATCGCCAACAGAGGAGCGTCGGTATCAGGAAGAGGCATTGTACCGTACGCACGCGTGGGCGAAGCGGAGTCTCGACTACCATCACAACAAAGAAGACAATGCGAGCCGTCAGGCGCTTTTTGGCATCGTGCAAGGCGGTCGTGACGAAGAGCTCCGTCGTATGAGTGCAAAAGAAATCGCTGAGATGCGCACGATGGAAGGCGCCGAGTTTGACGGTTTTGGAATTGGTGGCTCGTTTGAAAAAGACGATTTACACAGTGCTGTTCGCTGGGTCAACGAAGAACTCCCGGAAGAGAAGCCTCGACACCTTCTCGGTATTGGCGAACCAGAAGATCTTTTTATGGGCGTTGAGAACGGCGTCGACCTTTTTGACTGTGTTGCACCGACGCGTAACGCGCGTAGTACCGGCACAATGTATACGAAAGAGGGGCGTATGCGCATCATGAACACAAAATATCGCGAAGACTTTAATCCTGTTGAGAGTGATTGCGGATGCTACACGTGCAAGAATTTCACCCGTGCCTATCTCGCACACCTCTTCCACGCAAAAGAAATGCTCGGTAGTATTCTCGCGAGCGTGCATAATCTGTACTTCCTTACGAATCTTGTTTCGACAATGCGTGAGAAGATTATCGAGGGAACATTCCCCGAATTCAAAAAAGAATTTTTTGAATCGTATACGAAATAAGAAAAAACACACTATTTTGACGGTTAGTATTTTTGTGGTATAAAGATTATAAATCTCGCTCGATGAAAAAATACAGTTTATTTACATTTGTTAAAAAGCAAGTGGTTCGCAACGTACCTAATGCAATTGTTGTAGGAGTCTCGTTTTTCTTGGCCCTCGTTTTTTTTACTTTTTACCTTTTTGAGAAATTTATTACTATGGGGACGAGTATTTGTCTGAGTTATTTTTTTCTTGGGTTCGGACTATTCATGTTCTTCGGTACTGCGTACGAAAATTATGAGAATCGAAAAAAATGGAAAGAAATTCTGAAATCAAAAAAGGGAACAGGATTTGCTACTGTCGATGATGCGGTGAGGATGTTGCTTGATGATGAGTACGTCGATCAAGAAATCGTACTATTCGTTATACGACATACGGAGGTAAACTCAGTACACAACGATCAAGCGCTCGAAAAGTATTCGATCGTTAATAAAAAAGTACAAAAGTTCAATACCTCCATAAAACTAGTAGATCATTGCCTAAATTAATTTCATCTAAGACCTCGCTATGCGAGGTCTTTTAATGCTTGTATACTAAAGATCTTGGTGCACCTTGAGAAAATTCGTGATGCACTGTATAACTAACAGTCATGCTTCTTGGCGAATAGCGTACAATAGGAGGACGGAGATATTTTATGGCAAAAAAAGATAGCATTTTTAAACTACAAAGCGATTGGGCCCCTGCTGGAGATCAGCCGGAGGCTATTAAGCTGCTCGTTCAAGGACTCGACAAAGGGATGCAAAAGCAGACCTTGCTTGGAGCAACGGGGACGGGTAAGACCTTCACGATGGCCAATGTTATCCAGCAGCATAATAAGCCGACCCTCATCATCGCGCACAATAAGACGCTTGCCGCGCAGCTCGCACAGGAATTCCGTGAATTTTTCCCGAATCACGCTGTGCATTATTTTGTCTCGTACTACGACTTCTATCAGCCGGAAGCGTACTTGCCAACGAGCGATACGTATATCGAAAAGGACGCGCAGATCAACAAAGAAATCGATCGCTTGCGTCACGCGACCACGCAGTCGCTCTTGCTTCGCAAGGATGTGATCATTGTCGCGTCGGTCTCATGTATCTACGGTCTCGGTTCTCCATCAGAATATCAGAAAGTGAATCTGAAGCTCGAGGTCGGGATGCAGATGGACCGTACGCTCCTTATGCGCAAACTTCTTGCGCTGCACTTCACGCGCACAAATGCAGACCTTGAGCCGGGCACCTTCCGGACGGTCGGCAACAAAGTCGATATTATGCCGATCAGTGAGACGATGCAGTACCAGTTCGTCATCGGGTCGAAAGGAATTGAGAGTATCGACAAGATCGATCCTGTCTCTTCGAAGAATATGGGTTCGCTCGACGGGATGTTCGTCTTTCCGGCAAAACATTTCATTACGACCGAATCGAGTAAGACGAGTGCGGTGAAGAGTATTACAAAAGAACTTGCCGTACAGCTCAAGCATTTTGAAAAAGAAGGGAAGTTGCTTGAAGCTGAACGCATCAAGCGTCGCACCACATACGATCTCGCCATGATCAAAGAGATGGGCTACTGTAACGGCATTGAAAACTATTCTCGTCATCTTTCGGGTAAAGCCGCTGGCGAGCCGCCGGAGACGCTGCTATCGTATTTCCCGCACAAAGCAGACGGTACGGCGGATTTCCTTACGATTATCGACGAATCGCACGTGACCTTGCCGCAAATCCAAGGTATGTTCGCGGGCGACCAGGCGCGAAAGAAAAATCTTGTTGAGTTCGGATTTCGCCTGCCGAGTGCGTGCGATAACCGACCACTCAAGTATCCTGAATTCGAAGAACGAATTGGGCAGGTAGTTTTCGTTTCTGCGACTCCAGCCGACCGTGAAAAGGACGTGAGTGAGCAGATTGTGCAGCAGATCATTCGTCCGACTGGGCTTATCGATCCGGAAGTTATTGTGCGTCCGATCGTCGAGAAGGGAAGTTACGGCGGACAGATTCAAGACTTTATAAAAGAGACAGAGATCACGATAGCAAAAGGCGACCGTGTGCTTGCGACTACACTCACAAAAAAAATGGCTGAGGATCTTGCGACGTATCTCAAAGACAAAAAGATCAAAGCCGAATATCTCCACAGTGAAATCACGACCATCGATCGTATCCGCATTCTTACGCAATTCCGCCGTGGAGAATTCGATGTGCTTGTCGGAGTCAACTTGCTTCGTGAAGGACTCGATCTTCCTGAGGTGTCGCTCATCGGTATTCTTGATGCGGACAAGGAAGGATTTTTGCGCAGCGAGACATCGCTCATTCAGACTATCGGTCGCGCAGCGCGTAATGTGAACGGTCGGGTGATTTTGTACGCTGACATCATGACTGGCTCAATGGAGAAAGCGATTGGCGAAACTAATCGTCGCCGTGCTGTCCAGGTTGCGTACAATACGAAACATGGCATTACTCCGCAGACGATCAAAAAAGCCATCAATGATATCGCGGGGGAACTCTATACCGAGCATGAAAAAGCACTCAATGAAGAGCTCTCTATCGACATGGCAAAACTCGGAGGCAAGGGTGTGAAAGCCGTCGCTAAGCTGATCAAGATGAAAGAAAAAGAAATGAATGAGGCCGTCAAAGAACTTGATTTCGAGACTGCTGCAATCTTGCGTGACGAGATTAAGGCGCTCGAACGCCACGGTAAAAAATAACGCCGCTACAACGATAAGAGTCTTATAGTCTCAAATAGTGTATACTTACCGTTGATTACAATACGTGTCGCGTATTTACTAGTAGTCTCATTTTTGAAGTAGTGTATGAAAAATAATAAAGTTTTGCTTTGGGTTCTCGGAGCTCTTGCCGTAGTACTCATCGTTGTGGTTGTCGTATACGTTCGAAGAAACGCTGATACCGATATGACAGGCGAAGATATCGTGCGCAATGATACTGTTGGAGGTGAAGTCGTTCCTACTGAGGATGTAAGCGAAGGCAGTGTTACTACTCCTGTCGCGGGTTCTGGCTCAGTAACCCTTTCGTATCAGCAAGCGCTTACGAAATATGCATCTGCTCGCATGCAGTTTGATGCTCAGTGTGCTACGACTCCGAAGCAGGCTACTTGGAAGAACGGCACACTTATCATGCTTGATAATCGTTCAGCACTCCCACGCACTATCCGTCTTGGAGGTATGGGTAACGTGTCTATCAAGGCATGGGGATTCAAGATCGTAAAGCTCTCGGCTTCGAATCTTCCGCAGACACTTCTTGTAGACTGTGGAGTACAGCAGAACGTAGCAAGCATCTTGGTTCAGAAATAATTTCTTCCGTTTGAGATTCGTTGCGGCGCCGTATGACTTTGTAATCCGGCGCCGCTTTCGTATTTAAAGAATACATACACATTTTGTCAATATTGCACCCTGTGGTATACTCACACAATACGAACAGAGATAGACACCCAAGGGCTACGGCTCTGGGTGCAATTATATTGGTATGGCAAAAGATGATAAAGCTCAAAATTGGATACGAGTAAAAGGCGCACGTACACATAACCTAAAAAATGTGGACGTTGAAATGCCGCGCGACAAAATGGTTGCGATTACCGGTATGTCAGGTTCTGGCAAGAGTTCTCTCGCATTCGATACGATCTTCGCCGAAGGTCAGCGTCGCTATGTCGAGTCGCTTTCATCGTATGCCCGCCAGTTCCTCCAGCAGATGCCTAAGCCTGATGTGGACGAGATCACAGGGCTTTCGCCAGCTATCTCTATCGATCAAAAATCGCGATCAAACAATCCGCGTTCTACTGTCGCGACTATTACGGAAAT
>CAIQBF010000055.1 GCA_903869975.1 uncultured bacterium
GTCATCCCCGCACTCAATCCTGACGGCATCTATAAAGTCACGGGTACCGATGGGCGCTTCACTGCCGCAAATGTTTCAACTGATGCAAAAATTCTCGCCGCTGGCCGCTTCAATGCGAACACTGTCGACCTCAACCGCAACTTCGATTGTGATTGGCAGGCATCTGGTGTCTGGCAGGACAAGAAAGTAAGCGGCGGTACAAGTGCCTTTTCCGAGCCTGAGAGTTTGGCTATCAAGAACTACGTAGAGTCCAAGAAGCCGGTAGCTGTCGTTACCTGGTATAGCTCAGCTGGCGGCGTGTACTCGTCCCGCTGTCATGCAGGTGTTTCGGCTGATACGAGCGCTTTGACGACCGCTTTTGCCAAGGCTTCCGGATATCCATCATATGTTACCTTTACGAATTATAAGATTACCGGAGACATGGTGAACTGGCTCGCGAAAATCAAGGTTACCGCTATCAGCGTCCTCCTCACGAATCATACTGATACTGAATGGTCCAAGAACCTCGCCGGTATCCTCGCCGTATTCAAACAGTACGCAAAATAATGAACAGTACTGCGAGGAGCATCATTGTCGTTTTTTTTGTGCTTGCGCTCGGAGCAGCGGGTGTATTCATATACAAGGACACGCGGCGCGAGGCTGAGCCTCTGCCGCTCCCGATAGATTCGGGCGAAACACCGAAACCAGTCTCCATTCCTGATCCGCGGCACGCAGTCATAGGTACTTCCGTTCTCGGTCGTACTATCGACGCGTACAGCTATGGCTCAGGCAAGAAGGAGATTGTCTTCGTGGGCGGTATTCATGGTGGTTACGAATGGAATAGCGTGCTCCTCGCATATCAATTCATGGATTATCTGAGTGCGTATCCGGCTACGATCCCATCGTCGCTCACGCTCACCGTGATACCGAACGCGAATCCAGATGGTGTGCACGCGGTCACGGGAACCGTTGGGCGCTTTTCTATCACCGATGTTCCAACGGATGCAAAAGTCCTCGCCGCTGGCCGCTTCAATGCCAATAGCGTAGATCTCAATCGCAACTTCGACTGCAAATGGCAGCCCAAAAGTGTGTGGCAATCGAAGCCGGTGAGTGGCGGTACAAGTGCATTTTCCGAACCAGAAAGTGCGGCGCTTCGTGACTTCATGCAGAAACATACACCCGCTGGCGTCGTCTTCTGGCATAGTCAGGCAGGCGCGGTGTTCATCTCTAAGTGCGAAGGCTCTATCCTTCCCGATACTCGCGCAATGATGCTTGCGTACTCGAAGGCTTCGGGATATGCCGGCAAACTTTCTTTTGATAGCTACACCACGACTGGTGCTGCCGATGACTGGCTCGCGTCTATTGGTATCCCAGCCGTCACTGTCGAGCTTGAAACGCACGGCACGATCGAATGGTCGCGGAATCTTGCAGGGATCAAGGCGCTTTTGGTGTATTTTGACAAGCCCTCGAGCGTGATATAATCCGCACTATGGCTATCAATTTTCGCAATCGCAGAATCATTACAACACTTCGCATTTTGCTCGGACTTATGTTTCTTGGAAGCGGTATCTCGGGGCTCATGGCTGGTTTTGACATGCAAGGAGTGCCTGAGCCGATGATCGCTGTGTCGCGCAGTCTCTGGTCTATGGGCATCTTCCAGATGATCAAAATCACCGAGATCGTAGCGGGGCTCATGCTCGTTGCCGGATTTCTGCCAGCACTCGCGCTCCTTTTTGTCGCTCCAATCTGTATCGGCATTATCGTGTTCGATCTCCATGTTGCGCCTGCATATATAGCGTCCGGTATTGTCGTAACGTTGCTTACTGGATACCTCGGGTACGCATATTGGGACAAGTACGCAGCGCTGTTTACGCGGAAATAAGAAGACCGCTTGATGAAAGATTTTCTCGCCTTCGGGTACAAACAGGCTCGCTCCGCACTATTCGCGGGGCTGTTTCTGTTTCTAATCTTCATCTCAACGCGCTTTAGCTTCCTTGGATTGTATCGTTACGACTTTCTGTTTCTCGCCGCCGTCGCGATTCAGATTCTCATGCTCGTCTTCCGTCTCGAAACGCGCGACGAAGCCAAAGTCATTCTCGTATTCCATCTCATCGGCCTCGTGCTTGAGATATATAAGACAAGCCCGATGGTGGGGTCGTGGACATATCCCGAACCCGGATACTTCAAGATCGCGGGCGTGCCGCTCTACAGCGGCTTTATGTACGCAGCTATCGGAAGCTATATCGCACAC
>CAIQBF010000056.1 GCA_903869975.1 uncultured bacterium
GGAAGTATACCTGGATATCGAAAAAGAAAAAGGTTCTTAGAAAGAAATCTGACGGACCTCTTCGCTCTCGTGTGCGAGCGTAACCACCACGGCATCTTCTGGAATAGCTCCGGGGACTTTCCCCGGCCACTCAACAAGGACAAGGGCTTTTGGGTCAGCGACGAGCTCCTGCCAGCCGAGACGCGAGAGCTCTGCTGCCGACTCAAGACGATATGCATCAATGTGTACTAAACGGGAAAACCCCCCCGGTTCGCCTGGAAGCACGTACTCTTTCATGATCACAAAGGTGGGAGAGATTACTGTTTCAGTGATGCCAAGTTCTCGTGCGAGCGCCTGGGTGAGTGTGGTTTTCCCCGCACCAAGATCGCCCGATAGCGCGACTACGGTCGCTCGTTCCCTGCTTGAGCGGCGCTGGATCTCCTCAAAAAGAATTTTGGTAATCTCACTGAGTTCGTCTTTCCGAAATGTTTTCTGCATAACTTCCGAAATACTAACACAGGCCGCTTCCCGATGGGAAGCGGCCTGTGCGCTGATTCATTCTCGTTCTTTACACCCGTCCCTCCTTAGTGAGGAAGATTGTTTCCGTGATACGACCCGTGGTCATCGTGCGAAGTATTCGCGCGTGGCGCTGGCGTATCGTAGTGGACATGGTTTACCGCTGGGGCTGCCATGCGGCGGTCAGCCTCTCCGCGATGGTAGAAGTAGCGAGCAATGAGGAGAAGGATAATGATGAGTCCGATGAGCAATATCCAACCGAGAAGCGTCGACGGGAAGAAACCGTATCCGAAGAGCGCAAGACCGGTGAGACTGTTGCGGTTCACTACATTGTTAAGCACGTAGGCGACAGCACTATCCTGTGCGTTGTAGGGAGCAGTGAATGCAATCGTTGCTGTGGTTACAAGCGTGTTACCCGGAAGGACATTCATATCAGCGACTGCCTGGATGATGATCGTTCCCTGCGCGCCAGGAACAAGTGTTCCAAGATCAGCAGCAACAGTATTGTTGGTCGTCAGAACACCCTGGCTCGAAGAGCGGAATGTGATACCAGTCGGAAGGATGACATTGAGCACCGCCTTCGTAAGGGTAACATTCGAGATGTTCTGGTAGTTTACGGTGTACGTAACCGAGTCTCCTGGAGCAATACCGGAAGGCTGATCCGTGATAGAGAGCGATACAAAGGATGATCCTCCACCCGTACCTACGCGAGTCACGATAGTCGTATTCGTATTTGTATTCGTGTTTGTAGTATTGATGACTGTTGCAGCCGGAGTTGTGAATGCAACCGTCGACCCTGGGTATGTCTGTCCGTTTACAGAAGCGACAATACGGTAGTAGTACGTCGTATTTGGATTCGTTGTAATAGTGTCAAAGTAGTTCGAAGATGTAGTACCTGAAATACTCTGCGCAGCTGTCTGGTACCCAAGAACAGGAGATGTTCCGTATTCAAAGTACGCAGTACCGTTGTAGATATTATTCGTACCGATAACGAGACCGTTGAAGCGGACAGATCGTGCGTTCACGTTTGTTACAAGCGATGTTATGGCAGCGATACCGCTAGTAGTGCCTCCGTTGTTTGTATAAAACGAGAGCGTTCCACCGTAGCTTGTTCCGCCAGTGCTTGTTGCAACAAGCTGGAAGTAGTACGTCGTGTTCGGCAAAAGATTGCTGACGTATGTAGACACGTTACCGTAGGTTCCGCTCATTGTCTGAGTAGGAGTCTGGCTATAGAGCGAGTACTGGCTCGTACCGTACTGGAAGTAATAGTTTACATTCGAGTAACAATTGTATGAACACCCAGTGCTGTTCGAGGTAATGTATCCGTTGAATGTCGCAGTGCCTCCAGTTGTATTCGTCGCAGCGGTGGTTGTTGCAACAGGAGCCATGTTTGAAACCGAAGTGTTCGTGACGGTCACTGTGCGAGTAGTCGTATTCGTCGTAAGTGTGTAGTCGGTTGAACCAGTTATTGGACCAACAGACTGTGAGCCTGTGACCGAGTATGAATTTACTCCAGGGCCCCAAACATGCACATTTGTACAGCCTGAAGCATTCCAATAGAGCGTCGTGCTTGATCCATACGCCACCACCGTCGGTGAAGCGTAGAAGGATGGAGTCCCACAGCTTGATACTGTATCAGTCGTCACGGTTGTGTATGCGTACACGTTCGGTGCACCGAATACTGTACCGGTAAGTGTGTACTGTGTCGTTGTGTACAAAGCACTCGTGCTGTACGAGCTGCGTCCAGTAACATCAACGTTTGTGAAATTGTCACCACTGAGAGTGACCGAAGCACAGCCCGTAGCGTTCCACGAGAGCGTTGTGGAATTACCGCTTACTACATTTGAAGGAGAGGCACTAAAAGATGTGAGCGAACATGCGTTTGATGATCCACCGCCAGACACCGTGACTGTAGCCGCAGCGCTTGCGTTGTTTCCGTCACCGTACGCCGTGAGGAGGTAGTTCATGCTCTTCGTGAGCGGTCCGGTCGATGTTGATCCGTTGGCCGCGTACGAGGTGCCGGCAGCGCCGTTCCCCGCGATAGCAACAGAGGTACATCCAGATGTAGCCCAGGTGAGCGTTGAAGCAGAGCCTGAATTTACATTCTCAGGAACACCCTTGAATGAAGAGATAACACAGCCTGCCGTCGCACCAGAAACAGTAACCGTGACTGGCAATGAACGCGAGCGGTATCCTGTCGCATTCGCCTCAAGCGTATACGTAGTGGTGTACTGAAGCGGATCTGTTGTGCGCGCGCCGTTTACCGGAACGCTAACATAGGCACGATTGAGTTCAAGTGAAGCTACAGCACAGCCAGTCGTTCCCCATGAGAGAGTGACTGCCTCGCCAGCCTTAACCGAATACTTGCTTGGCGTGAGGTAGTTGATAGTACAGGTATCGCCTGAGCCACCATTGTCTACCTGAGTGACCGTGTCATTGCTTACCTCGAACATATAGCGCACGAGTCCAAGGTGACAGTAGCTGTCTCCCCCACACGAAGAAGCAGACGGGATAGTCCCGAGATTCTGTGTAGTAGAAAGCGGCATTGGTGTCTGATTGATAGTCTTGTTGGCCATCCAGACAACACTGATGAGCTTGAGCGAGTGTGCCTTGCCGTCGGTAAAGTTTACAAGAACAGGACCTGCTGCCTGTGTTGAACCAGAAGCGACAAAACCATTGAAGGTAAACGCTGTCTGCTTTCCTGTTGGAGTATTAATATGCGTCGTGGTGTTTAGAGCATCTACTGAGCTCGTATTGTGGTACCACACACCGACAGAGATTTTCTCTCCGCCCTTAGCGGTAACAGACGAACCCCAACAATCAGGACCTGCGTTCTCCTGAGTAGTGTCGTTTGCGATGATCGTAGTGTTTTTACAATCGTTGCTAAAGTTGTTCCACGTAACAGTGGCCGCTCCCGCGCTTGTCGGCACCGCCGAAAAGAGCGCGAGGGCGAAGACCGCCGCGAATGCGCTGTATATATATTTTTTCATACTATTTTTCATACTGACTAATAATTGTTGCTTCGTTATAATAAGCGCACAGGACCTTTCACATCTTTTAGGTCTCAATCCCAAAGGATCAAGAACTAAAGAATGTGGAGCAACTAAATAAATTGTTTTTATAGAGCTGCTCCGTTTCTTTCTTAATTGTTCGCAAAGGCTGCGAACGATACCATTTTCAACTTTGTCTCAGAGTGTTCAAGAGCACTCTTAATGCCGTGACCTCTGTTCAAGTAAACACTAAACTTCAGTTCAAACACCGGAGCAAAAACCAGCTCTTTCTGTTTTGGTCTTTGATTCGTTTTGATGAAAGCAGTAGGGACTTGCATGAGATTAAACGATCTTGGATCGGGCCCACTCGAAACAATAGTTTTGGGATTTGGATTTATAACATCCGGGCGACTTGAACTTTTTTGCCCCGTCGGATGTTTAATATTTCCTCCCGAATCGACGACAGTCGTGTCATTTTTTTGCGTATTTGTAGGGGTACTTGTACCGCTAGTAGAACTACCGCCAAAACTTCCACTTTTACAGAGGTAGTCCACGAGCCAAATACCAGCTCCGTTAACTGCCAATCCGCTAACCATCCAAAAACCAGGACTCCCGATAAATGGATGAAACTCTCTGACCACCACAGATTCCACACAACATGTTCGACTAATAAATCTTTGTTCCCTTTTACGGTAAAAAAACTTATAGTCGACTGTTTGCTTTTTGCTGTGCCATTGACTGTCTGCGAGCTGACACGTTTTTTGTTTTGGTTTCTTGGGTGTGTACCACCCTTTAACCATCGAAACGGGATTCATACAGGCTTGCGCCTGATATAAAATCTTAACTCCAATCAACGAAGGTATCTCATAATACTCTCCGACGTCGAACGCCAGAAATTTTTCGTCAACCCCGTTAATAATGGTAGGTGGTCGATTAATCCATACCCTTGTTCCATCATCCAACCAAGCCATCGCTCTGATAGAGCCATCACTCTCGGTGAGAAACGCTTGTTTCTCCATCTCATACAACGCAGGAGGTGATGTGATCATTGGTACAGTAAATCTATCACCGTACATATCAGTCAAAGTGATCTGATTACCGTGCCTAACCCCAAAGGTCAGCAAAGCATTGGTAATTCCCTCCATCTTGTCTGTCTCCGTTTTGGGGATAGTCATCCCGGAACGAAGCAACCCCGGTGTAGGGTTGGTCAATTCTTGTAAAGAATGGTTTCTCAGCTCCGCTGAATAGCGGTGCCAAGTATTTCCTTTCCTTTTCATTTCTTGTGCCGTGGCACAAAAAGTAGTCAGCGCAGCAAGCGCAAAAATCAACATCTTTTTCATGTTCTGAGATTTATTTTGTAAAGAATTCGGTTTCTATAATTTCTAACATTCTACACCATATCGTCAAAAAAGTCAAGGATGGGCTTAGCGAACCGCGCCGGTTTGATATATACTTATTTTACCCATGCCTCAAGACTTCGACGACAAAATCGACCGTCAAATAAACGAGTTCAAAGCCCAAGAGGAAGAAGCCTTGGCTTCCGTGCTCGCAAGCTCCCGATACAACATCCCCTACGTCGATCTTTCAGCCACAACAATCCAAAACGAGGCACTCCGCCTCATCGACGAAGCCGAAGCACGGCGCATAAAAGTCGCCCCATTTAAGATATTCGGCAAAGAAGCACATATCGCTATCCTCTCCCCAGGGGACGACGACACCCGCGCATACCTCGAAGATCTTTCTCGAAAGGGCTACATCGTCATCTCCTACATGGCAAGTCATGCCAGTCTTGAACGCGCGTGGGGCCGATACAAAGAAATATCTTTCGCACAGGAGTCTCGCCGCGGAGGACTTGATGTTTCGGCGGAAACACTCATCGAACTCAAGGATCGCATCAAAAGTATGGACGACGTTCAGAAGATTGCAGAAGAGATCACGGCAAGCCACGATATACATTCAACAAGCCGCCTCCTTGAAGTCATTCTTGCCGGAGCTATTTCACTCCAATGTTCCGACGTGCACGTAGAAGCCGAAGAGAAACGCACTCGCATCCGCTTCCGTCTCGACGGTGTTCTGCGCGACGTGCTCTTTCTGGAGCCCAAGGCCTACCACCTGCTCAACTCGCGCATCAAGCTTATTGCCGGACTGAAACTCACCATCACCACCCGTGCACAAGACGGCCGTTTTAGCATCTTCATCAATAGTGAGGAGATCTCTATGCGTACTTCGACTGTCCCGGGAGAGTACGGCGAATCTATCGTTATGCGTATTCTCGATCCAAAGTCCATTCAGGTCGACCTTGCAAACATGGGTATCGAACCCAAACTATTCCAAATCATCGATGCAGAGATCAAGAAACCAAACGGACTTATCCTTATTACGGGACCTACCGGAAGCGGAAAAACCACTACACTGTATGCGTTTCTGAAGAAAATCTATACGCCAGAGATCAAGATGATCACGATCGAAGACCCGGTTGAATACCACCTCACCGGAATCACGCAGACACAGACAGAGCCGGGGTACACGTTCCTCGACGGTCTTCGCGCCGCGCTTCGCCAGGACCCGGATGTGATCATGGTGGGAGAAATCCGTGACGCTGAAACAGCAGGTATCGCCGTCGAATCCGCACTCACCGGTCACATCGTCTTCTCCACGCTCCATACGAACAACGCCGCCGGCGTCATCCCCCGCCTCATCGACCTCCAAGTAAACCCAAAAATTCTGGTCTCAGCGCTCTCCCTCTCAATCGCACAGCGTCTTGTGCGCAAACTCTGCAAAGTGTGCAAAGTTGAGCGTCCCGTGGCTCCAGAAGAAGAAGCGCTGCTCCGCAAAATACTCAAAGGAGCTGGCGACGCAGGCAAAAATCTTGCCGCCTACAATCTCACGGTCGATGCCCCGATCAAGCTCTACACAGCGCCTGGTTGTCCCAAGTGCAACAACACTGGATTCAAAGGACGCATGGGTATCTTCGAGGCCATTCTGACGGATGAGGAAATAGAAAAGATAATTCCAACCAATCCAAGCGAGCGCGAAATCAAGCGCGTTGCCAACAAACAAGGAATCTTCAACATGCAAGAAGACGGTGTCGTCAAAATTCTCTCGGGAATTACTTCGCTCGAAGAAGTGCAGTCAGTAGTAGATCTTACGGAAGAATAACATTCTTTCTTGTATCCCCGCGCAAAATAAAAACACTGGTTTGAAGAAGGCCTCGCGCAGGCGCTTGGCGCCGAGCGGCCCCGCTCGCGAGCACGCGAGACAGGGGTTGCCTTTTCAAACCAGTGTTTTTATTTTGCGCGAGTAGGCAACAAAAAAAGCATAAATCTCTAAATAATCCTTCCAACAACTGGGTGTTAAAAGTAAGGAGGCCGCGGAGGGTGGCTGCAGCGGTCCCCCGAACAAGCGGAGGGGCCAAAACGCCCTTTACGAGATCCTATACGGTCCGAGAACCTGATCACTTAGAGATTTATGCCTTCTTAAAGAATCACTCACAACTGCTTATACATAGTACCCCGAATGCAAAAATGGCATAAGGGCAACTAGTGGTATACTGTGTGTATACCCTGTGGAAAGCCTGGGTATTGATTCAATTACTGCTAGTCTAGCATGTCCTGATCTAAATGTCAACCCCTATGAACGACGATTCTGTCCGTGAGGATGCAACAAAAAAAGAACCGGGAGCCGACTCCTATCTCGACCACACCCTGCGTCCGAGCACTTTTTCTGATTACATAGGACAAGAATCCATCAAAGAAAATCTGAAAATACTTTTGCAAGCAGCAAGTGAACGCAACCATCCAGCCGAGCACATTCTTTTTTACGGACCACCAGGTCTCGGTAAGACAACACTCGCTCATCTCATCGCAAAAGAAACCGGTCGCGCACTCAAAGCAACATCCGGTCCCGCGATTGAGAAAGTTGGAGACCTCGCGAGCATTCTCACAAACCTCCAACCCGGAGATATTCTTTTTGTAGACGAGATTCACCGACTCAACAAGACAATCGAGGAGGTCCTCTACCCTGCGATGGAATCGGGTGTCTTGGATATCATTATCGGCAAGGGTCCCTCCGCACGCACGATCCAGCTCGATCTTCCCGCGTTCACTCTGATCGCAGCAACTACTCGTATCGCTCTCCTCTCCTCCCCGCTTCGCTCACGTTTTTCCGGAGGCACGTTTCGTCTTGAGTTTTATACAGAAGACCAGATAGCACAAATCATCCGCCGCAGTGCGAAAGTTCTCGGCGTGAATATCGACGAAGAAGCGCTCGTAGAAATCGCAAAACGTGCCCGCTTCACGCCCCGCACTGCCAACTATTTCCTCAAGCGCTGTCGCGACTACGCACAGGTGCACAAGAAAGACCTCGACAAGAAGACCGTGTTCCTCGCTCTCAGTCTCCTTGGTATCGACGAGCTCGGACTTTCGGAGAGTGACCGCCAAGTACTCCAGGTTATTATAGAGAAATTCAACGGCGGCCCAGTAGGGCTCAATACGATCGCAGCAGCCACGAGCGAAGAAGAAGCGACTATCGAAGAAGTCACTGAACCGTACCTCATCCAGCGAGGGCTCCTCGAGCGCACGCCACGCGGACGCATTGCTACCCGGAAAGCATATGAACATCTCGGATTTGATTTCCCCGTTGAAATCCCCTCACAAACAAGCTAAGCTAGCCACATATGGCAGGTCACAATAAATGGACGCAGATCAAGCGCCAGAAAGGTGCTTCAGACTCAAAGCGCGCGCAGGCGTTCGGTAAACTCTCGCGCATGATCTCCGCGCAGGTCAAAGTTGCAAAAGGCGATCGCAATGCAACGCTTGTGCGCCAAGCGATCGAAAAGGCTCGTGCTAGCGACATGCCTGTCGATACTATTGAACGGGCTATTTCGAAGGCGACTGAGGCGCGGGATCTCGAAACCATCGTCTATGAAGCGTATGGGCCGGGCGGCGCGGGCATGATCATAGAGGCGCTTACCGAGAGTCGCAACCGCGCCGCCCAAGAAATCCGCCACATACTTTCAAAGAA
>CAIQBF010000057.1 GCA_903869975.1 uncultured bacterium
CTCCAGCGCAGATTACCGTATACAAGGTTATCGACACGAAGGCGATCAGTAACAAGAAAGCTGATGCCAAGAAGTGGTACGTCATCGACGGTAGCTTCATGAACGACCTTCCTGACACTTGGGCGATCAAACAGAAGTGGGCTATTGCTCCTTTGAACAACAAGAAAGATAAGGAACTTGGCGATGTGTGGCTTGCTGGTTCTACGTGTGATTCTGACGACATTTATACTGGAGTGAAGGGGACATTGTCTCTGCCTGAATACGAACATGACAATGCTGATCCAATGTATCTCGTCGTATTCGATACAGGCGCATATCAGGATTCGCTCGCGATGCAGCACTGCTTGCTCTCATCTCCTGTAAAAATTATTGCCGAGAACGGACATATCGTAGTCGCTCGCAAGCGCGAAACGGCTGAAGATATTGGTAAGAATTTCGGCTGGTAACGTCCAAGCACCGTAGCCCATTCATTATTCGTTTGATATACTTTTTTCTATGAACAACAATCTTCCAACATTCGAATTCATCCTCAGGAATTACAAGAACTTCAATGCTCGCGCGCTTCGCGATGCAACGCTCGCGTATTGGGAGCACTCGCAAAAGGGCGGCAAAATGTTCTGGGCGGTAGCAGGCGCAATGTCGTCCGCACAGCTCGGTATCGTCCTTGCGCCCGCTATCCGCGCTGGACTCATCTCCGGTATGTCGGTCACAGGTGCGAACCTTGAGGAATCACTTTTCCGCCTGGTTGCCCACGATCACTACAAGGACTTTCCAGACTACCGCTACTTCACCAAGGAAGACGATACAAAAATCCTTGAGAACCGTATGCGCCGCGTGACCGATACTTCGATTCCTGAAGACGAGGCATTCCGCGTCGTAGAAAAGCAGATTGTTCCGACATGGAAGAAGGCGAGCGAAGACGGTACGCGCCGCTTCTGGCATGAATATTTCTACGAGCTTATTCAGCAAGTGGATGCAAAAGATCATCAGGGTGATGCCGATGAATGTTGGCTCCTTGCGGCAGCGAAAGCAAATATTCCAATTGTCGTTCCAGGCTATGAAGACTCCACATTCGGTAACATTTTCGCCGGTCATGTGTATCACAACGATGTAAAAGCTTCTATCGTGAAGAGCGGTGTCGAGTACATGGCTGCGTTTTACGAACAGTATCAGACGATGTCAGAAGGTGCAGGTGTGGGCTTCTTCCAGATCGGAGGAGGTATCGCCGGAGATTTCCCGATCTGCGTCGTACCATCGCTTAAATATGACGTTGAAGTCAAAGACGTAAAGCCTTGGGCGTACTTCTGTCAGATTTCTGATTCGACGACGTCATACGGATCATACTCAGGCGCAACGCCGAACGAGAAGATTACCTGGGACAAGCTCACCAAGGACACACCAATGTTCGTCGTCGAGTCGGATGCCACTATCTGTGCACCACTCATGCTCACTGCTCTCCTTGAAGCAAAGGCTAATCCTGAAGCTGCAAACGAGCTCATTAAGAAATATTCGCTCTAGTTTATTTCATAAAAAAATCCCCGCAATGAAGCGGGGATTTTTTTATATTGATTATTATTTCTTGCCTTTCTTTACGAGTCGCGATTTGTAGAAGGTATTGATCATGTTGTAGACGATCTGAGCCGCGCCGTATTCGGTGAGGACATTGTCGGAGACAGGGGAGACTTCGACGACGTCAGCGCCGACGAGCGTCTTTTTCTCGATTACTGCTTCAAGCATGCGGAGCGTGTAGTACCACTCAAGTCCGCCTTGGACAGGTGTGCCAGTGCCAGGCATGTAGGCAGGATCGATACCATCAACGTCGATGGAGATATAGACCTTCTTGGTTTTGATAGCGCTCACGATCTTTGCGATAGTTGGTACTGGACCAACGCCCCATTCAAAGACTGAGATCGTTTTCTTGTTGGCGGTGAA
>CAIQBF010000058.1 GCA_903869975.1 uncultured bacterium
CGCTTCAAGCAGATTTTGCGCGCATTCCGTTGATTTTGGACAAAATAACAAAGAATGGTACCGTAGATGCATATGGAAATGAAAAACTCGCTGCCGAAGATCAAGAAAATTAATACGATCGTGATTAGTGTTTTCGCTCTCCTGTGTCTCGCTGGGTTTGCGACATATCTGAGTACGCATACGGCTCGATTTTTTCCGCTGTCTATTCAAGAAGGCCAGGTATTTTCCGCACGCCGGGGAGAGAAATTCGTACTTGCTGGTTCCGGCGATACTTTCAGCGTCACTGGTTTTAATGAAGACACTACCTGTTCTCTTTCGGATGAAAATTGTTTGAGTACGAGCATTCAAAAAGTAGTGTACGTGATCGATACAATCGACGCCTCAGGTACTCAGAAAACCTATACGAACAATGCAAATACAAAAAGCATGCCGTATGTAGTTACAATAATGGAATCAGATTTTCGTACGTACGCAAAAATCTCTCTTACGAAAAGTCTGCTGCCGTTGTACTAGCGCGATTTTTGCAGAGCTGAAACGCACGTCGGACATGATTCGCACAGACTGGATCCTTCGCGCCATATCGTCCAGGCCTTTTTGAATGGGAGTATCGTCACGAAGAATTTTAGATCGATAAATTGGCGGAGCCACCAAAAAACTCGTCCCGTCCATGCGATGTCTTTATACGTGAAAATAGCCCAGTTTTTGCCGATAGGAATAACATATGGAGTCGAGCGTGGTCGATGGATTGGCATTTCGTGTCCAGAGATCGTGTTTGCGATGACCTGTGCTGAATATCCACCGTCATAGATTGCTGTCTGGGCAGTTCCGGCAAACGGCGTGCTCGCGCTGTCGCCAATAGCAAAAATATGTTCTGTACCCGGCACGCGCATGTGTGCGTCTACAATTACGCGGCCTCCTTTGTCGAGAGTAAGCCCTGCGATGGTACCGTAGAGATGGTTGGGACGCACTCCTGCTGTCCAGATAATAGTGTCGGCATTGAAAGCGATATCTTTGAGATAGACACCATGTGAATCCTCGCTCGTCACTGCCTTGTTGAGCATAACGTTAATACCAAGCTTGTCGAGCTGGTGCATCGCTCTGTCGGATACTTTTTCGCTCATGGTCGGAAGCAGTCGGGGAGCAGCCTGAAGAATATCTACCGTTACGTATTTGCGGTCTACTCCATGGATTTTGGCGAGCGAACGTACATACTCGCGAATCTCTCCAGCGAGCTCTACACCCGCTGGTCCACCGCCGACGATGACGAATTGAAAATGCGACATAAGCTGGCCTTTCGTCATGCCAGTATGCGTGTCGAAAAGCGCATGTATATGGTCTTTGAGACGAAGCGCCGATTCGACCGATTTGAGCGTGAACGAATTTTCCGCGATGCCAGGTATTCCAAAGTACGACGTTTCTGCACCGAGCGCGAGCACGAGGTAATCGAATCGGTAGCGGGATCCACTCGCCGCAGTTATCGTCTTGTCGGAGAGAGATCCTCCGGTAATCGTGTCTACGACAAAGGATATACCTGTTCCTTCAAAAATATCTCCGAGCGGGATACACATTTCCATAGGAGATTTTCCTGTTGCGAGCTTGTAGAGTGCTGGTGTGTACTCAAAATGGTGTTTGTCTGAGATAAGTGTGATTTCAACAGTTCGTTTGTCTGGGGATTGGTATCCGAAATGTTTTGCAAGATCAAGAGCCGTTCGTATGCCTCCGAAGCCGCCGCCGAGTATGAGAATACGTTTCGGACGGCTGTGTTCGGGCAAAGTGGCTTCATTCATAAGTCCGTATAGTATATCAAATTATTTTGCAAAAAACCTGATGGAGAGGTATAGTGCACGCATATGGGATTCAAATCATTTTTGGTGAAGAAAGCATTGCAGGCA
>CAIQBF010000059.1 GCA_903869975.1 uncultured bacterium
CCGCCCGGATATCCGGGGGTCCAGTCGACAGGATAAACATTGGTCGAGCTCTTAAAATGCTCGTTACCCTTTCCACCTCCGCCACCCACAAGAAGCTTGATCTTCTGACCTTCTTCGAGAAGCTGGATTTTTTCGGCCGTAGACTTGTTGGTCACGACAGAACCGAGTGGAAGCTTGATCGTGTAGTCGTCGCCGTTTGCGCCGTGTAAGCTGCGCGAGCCTCCTGGCTCACCGTCTTTAGCGCTAAAATGATCAGAGTGTCGGTACTGTGCAAGAAGCTGGTTGTCGCGGACGGCAACAATGTAGACGTCGCCGCCCTTGCCGCCGTTTCCACCTGCAGGACCACCCATCGGAATAAATTTGTCCCGGCGCCAGCGCACGACGCCGTCACCACCCTTTCCGGCGTTTGCTTTGAAATTAAGTTCGTCTACGAATGCCATATAGTGCTACTCTACCCGATTTTCGGGTTTTTTGCTAATTTTCACGTTCTATGGCCTAAAAGTAAGAGGAAAAATACGGAAGTTAGGCGTCCGCCGCAATTTTTGCGAGCGTGAGCGCGCCGTCTTTGGTTTCGGCGACGGCGAGGAAGCAGGCACGGTGACAGAAGACGGCACCTTTGACGCCGGTGGCTTCTTCGAGCTTTTGGTCGCGTAGACCAGACCATGTTTCGGGGAGAGACTTTCTGTTTTCAAAACCAAACGGCTTGGAGTGGATGGCCTCTACTTTCCATTTTGTATCGGCCGGACGCAGCGAGACAACATAGAGCGGCTCGGGGTGCGCCATGAGTGTTTCTTGGAACGGATAGTTCCCTTCCATAACGATAATGCGCTTGTCGGCGGCGTTCGCGTATGCGGCTTCCACCAAGCTCTTCGCCTCGAGAACATCCTGCTGTATTACGATCTCGCGCTTGATGATTTCTTCAGCAATAGCGACGACGCGCAAAAAAATCTCGTCGAACGAGCGCTGATCTTCTTTCCAGGTCGGACGATAGGTGTATAAAAATCCCTGGAGTGTGAAAGGGGTGATCTCATGGATGGACTGAACGAGAGTGACGCCATTGTCATCAGCGTCGACAGGGCAAACGAGCTTTTGCTCTATGCGCGCGGCAATTTCGGCCGAGCCGGCGATGTCCGTGCCGTACTTTTTCCAAACGAGGCCGAACGAGGCATACGGAATTCCGTTTGGACGCACACCGCCACCTTCTGGCATGTGGTGGTCGAAGCGATTTTTTTCTTGGTCGTTGATGCCGCCCACGTCGGCGACATAGTCGGCGGCCGCGATTACCGTTTCGTCTCTCGTGCGCACGATCCGACCGCGGCCGCCAAGCATAATCTGAAGCGCAGCCGCAGCAAAAACATCATCGGCATGAAATTTGCCGTCGTGCACTACGATTGTCGGTTTTTTGCTAAAAATTCCCATATCTTATTTCTTTGTATCAGATTTACCTTTGAGCGTCCATTCTTCAGCAAGTTCGATCACAAAATTGATTCCCCTCTGAAGCACCATAAACCCTACAACAAATCCGACAACAAGCAAACTGAAGTTTCGAAAATTGTGACTAATCTCAAGAGCCTTGGCTGAAAAGAAAAAACCGAGCGAGAACATCACACCCAGCCAAACCATAGATGAAAGTAACTCCGCTTTCATATACATGCGAAAATCCGCCTTGGCATACCCCGCAAAAATAATGGTTGCGTTGTTTATTCCGTAGATAAATTTAGAGAGAATAATAGACCAAAAAGGCTTCTCTCGAAAACGCGGCAAGAAATACAATACACGCCGTTCAAAGTACTTAAGGAGCTTACTATCCGGGAATTTTTTTCCGAGGTAGCGGCCGAGACGATACCCCGCAACCATCTTAAGCACCGCGCCAACCATGATAAGCATGATTGTAACTGGCATCGAAAGAATTCCAAGGTGCACAAAGACTCCAGCAATGATCAACGCAATCTCCCCTTCAAGAATAACAAAGAGGAACAACACGCAGTACGATATGAATACGTGATCGTAAAAAAATGCTGAAAATGGGTTGAAGAAATGCATGGCGTATTACTCGTGATAGAGCACCTTGCCGAGAATCCAATTTACCGCCGAAATGATGAGTGCGGCAATAACAGCTCCCTTGAACGAGCCAATCTGGAACCCTGGTATGACATATGCGAGAGCCCAAAGAATTGCTCCATTGAACAAAAGGCCAAAAATACCAAGCGTGAGGAGATTGATCGGAAGCGTCAGCAAGCTGATGATCGGCTTAATCGTCATGTTGATAAACATGAGACAGGCGCTTGCGATAAACACAATATAGAGCGGCGCAAAAACAATCGTGCTCGGCAACACATACGTCGTAATAATGATCGCGCCCGTAAGTATAAGCCAGTGCCAGATAATTTTCATAGATATGTATAATTAAGCAAACAGTCCGTCAACGACTTCTTTGACCACAACTCCATCGGCCTTGCCTTTAAGATCTTTCATGACAGCCGCCATGAGCATACCTTTTTTTGTCGGATCAGTAATGGCAAGCTCAGCTTGTTTGACCGCAACGACCTTCACAACTTCCTCACGGCTCATAAGCTCAGGCAAAAAAGTCTCGATAACTGCGAGCTGCGCCTTCTCCTCGTCTGCAAGATCAGGACGTCCACCTGCCGTATACTGCTCGATAGAATCTTTGCGCTGCTTAGAGAGACGGGTAATGACTGCAAGCGCTTCTTCATCCGAAAGCATCTCTTGCGGTTTCTGGCCTTTCGCAACGAGCTCGTTGGTAAAAGCGGCACTCATACCGCGGTACACCTCAAGCCGGACAGCGTCTTTTGCCATCATAGCCTCTTTGATTTTTGCTTTGATATCTTCGTGGATCATATGAGGATTAGTATAGCACGCCAGATTACGAGCATACATATTGACTTGTACAGTCCAAGTGCGTAATATTATATTTATTGAGAGGTTGCCTCTCTTGCTCGAAAGAGCCCATAGCTGCCGCGAGGCAGCTATTTTATTTTGTAGAGCAAATCAAAATATTGTTTTACCTTTTTGTACTCATCGGCCGATAGAAAACAGGCCGCATATAATCCTTACCTTTCCCGTATACTTCAGTACCTATATTGAGACCCACTCGGCACCACCAAATCTCTTTCTCTTTTGGGTGCTGAAAACGAACAAAGGAGTCGATCTTCTTTTTTCGTTGACCCCATCCATCAAAATCTTTTTCCATCAAATAATCATACCTTTTGGCTCATAGGGAAAATATAAAGAAATATTCAAGAAATCTTCACGAAATAGCGTACGAAACGCCGTACTGTTATACTCTCTCAATGAATATCGTATTTTTCGACACAGAAACCACGGGCAAAGACCCGAAGGACCTGCTTTGCCAAATTGCGTGGAAAACGGGAGGTGAAATGAAATCTGGCCTCTTTAAGCCTCCGTTCCCTATCCCAGCAGAAGCTATGGCGGTGCATCACATCACAAATAAAATGCTCGCGGATAAGCCTGCGTTCAAAGAAGCACCCGAGTGGAAAGAAATCAAAGATCTTTTTGAACATCCCGAGACTATCGCAGTCGCACACAATGCGAGCTTTGACCTTGGCATGCTTAAGAAAGAAGATATCGTTCCAACGAATTTCATCTGCACACTCCGCGTCGCGCGTGCATTGGATAGCGAAGGGATCTTTTCTCAATACAAGCTACAGTACCTGCGCTACAAGCTCGATCTCGAAGTAGACGGAGTGGCACACAGCGCCGACGGCGACGTACTCGTACTTGAAAAGCTCTTCGAGCGACTGCTTGCAAAGATGGCAGCCACGCACGGTTCAGAAGAAGCAGCGATCAAAGAAATGATCGCAATCTCCTCTCGTCCATCGCTTCTCAATACAATCGGTTTCGGTAAGCATGCTGGCAAAAAAATAAAAGAAATCGCGCAAACCGATCGAGGGTACCTTGAATGGCTGCTCGCAGAAAAACTTAAAAACCCGACAGACGAAGAAGACTGGATTTATACACTCAAGACGGCACTCGGAAAATTGTTATAATATACATCTATGCAAACAGCACTCTTCATCGTTCTCGGTATTGTGGTAGGCGTCGCGTGTGCGGCTTTTTTGCTTCGCAAAAAAGCCGCTCCAGAAGCCCCAAAAGACGACACGGGACTCAAACTCCTTCTCCAGCAAATGAATGAACTCACGCGCACGGTAGATCAAAAGCTTGGTGAATCCGCAAAAGAAATGAACCAAGCGATGCGCCACCAAGCAAGCGAAAGCACAAAGATCATTCAGGAGGTCACGGAAAAGCTCACACTTCTTGATGTAACCAACAAACAAGTCGTCGGCTTCACCGAACAGCTCGAGGAGCTTCAGGACATTCTTAAAAACCCAAAACAGCGCGGCATCCTCGGCGAATACTACCTCGAGGCGCTCCTTAAAAACATCCTCCCCGCTGGCTCGTACGAAATGCAGTACGGATTCCCGGATGGGAGCATTGTCGATGCTGCCGTCTTCGTCAAAGACAAAGTGATTCCTGTCGATTCGAAATTCTCCCTTGAAAATTACAATCGCCTTTCTGCCGAAAAAGACCCGCTACGCAAAGCAGAGTATGAAAAAGTATTCGTAAACGATCTCAAGACGCGTATTACAGAGACGTCTAAATATATCCAACCTGAGAACGGCACCATGGAATTTGCTTTCATGTTCATCCCTCACGAAGCTATCTACTACGATCTGCTCGTAAACTCAGTTGGCGCATCCGGCGAAGACGGCGCCGAGAACCTCATACAGCGTGCCGCAAGCAAATACAAAGTCATTATCGTCTCTCCAACATCCTTCCTCGCATATCTCCAGACCGTGCTCCAAGGCCTCCGCGCGCTCCAAATCGAAGAAACAGCAAAGGATATCGTCAAGCGCGTTGGCGAGCTCGGCAAGCACCTAAAAGCATACGAGGACTACCACGCAAAACTCGGCAATGCTCTTGGTACCGTGGTAAACCACTACAACAATTCGGGTAAGGAATTCAAGAAACTCGATAAGGATGTCATGCGTATTACCGATGTAACCCCGGAACTCGAGGCGCTCGCCATTGAAAAGCCTGCCCTAGAGGAATAGAATAGATGCTATATGAAACTCATTCTTGTAATCGCTCTCATTATCGGTGGTTGGTATCTGTATACTTCAAACAAAAAAGAAGTGGACACTGTGGCTACGTCTGTCGCGACAGCCACGAAAGAAAGCATCGATATTGCTACACAGAAAAGTTTTGGCGGTGTCGGAACCAATGCACGAGTATATTATTTGCGAAATAGGAATTACGGAAGCTCCGCCAAAAACAGCATCTGCACAGCCTCCACTTCAAACGGCGGTCTCGGCGACATCGTAGGCGCCATGCAGAAACTAGGCAGTACGGTGTCCTGTATTGTAGATCCAAACTTCCCCTCCAAGAGCTTCACCCTCACCGTACC
Organism: uncultured bacterium; assembly: GCA_903869975.1. Lineage (GTDB taxonomy): Bacteria > Patescibacteriota > Minisyncoccia > Phycocordibacterales > UBA9973 > CAITQP01. The sequence continues at coordinate 5,447 of CAIQBF010000059.1, forward strand.
CTCAGCTGCGCACAAAGGCCAGCACTACTGTACCGACCAAAACGGATTCATCGGGCTCATTCCAAGCCTAACGAGCGCTCCATTCTCTCTAGGTTTTGCGTGTAAATAAAAACACTACGCAGGGTGTGCATAGTGTTTAAAGGTATAGCATCTGGTGCTTTACCTATTTTTCTTTGAGGTCGTCGTCGCCATCAAAAACATCATCGTTATGAAAATCGTTGGGAAAAATTTTCTCCCTTTGAATTTCATCTGACACTACTGATAATTGTTTTTGACCTGCCTTTTGGGCCTGATCTTTCTCATCGTCAATATTTGGAATTAGATCCTTGACCATAAAATATATAATTTAAAGAATGAACAATATATAAAGTATACATCGGAATACGATAATGTCAATATTAAAATAGATTCACCAGAAACTGCCAAAATCCCTTCTTCGTATCAGAACGAGTCGCAGTATCAAGCTTCACATTAGAAACACTCTCTTCGTCCGTAATGACTACAACATGCTCCCCCGCCTTTACGAGCGGATACTTTTCGCGAAGGGCTGCCTCCTGTCCCTCAGGGGTAGCAAGAGCAGCAAGCTTGAGCGAGAGATCTTCTTGTTTTACTTTCAAGTTCGAGGCCTGCGCTTCAGAGATCTTGCGAGCCCTAGCTGCATCCATACTCTTTCCAACAAGAGACACGAGACCATAGCTCACGAATACGATAGCAAGCAAAATACCGAGCGCCATACCGCGCGAGAAAAGAATGCTTTTGAAAATGTTCGTCCTTTTAAAATAGGGCATGATATGGTAGCGTAGAACTGTCACTTATTGTATTACCATACGCCATAATCTACAATCTTTTTTATGATGTTCTCAAAAAAACACAAGAAACGCATCGGCATCGCCTGGAGTATCGTCTCGATCCTTCTCATAATCCTTATGATCGCGCTATACATGCCAGGACTGTTCTCGATGTAATACTCGTATAAAAAGCCGCTTTCAATAGCATTGAAAGCGGCTTTTTTGTATGTAGTTATGTATTGTCTCCGCGCTGCATCATCTTGAGGAACACATCATGCGGAATGTTCACTTTTGCGGAATCGCGCATTTTTGCCTTTCCTCGCTTCTGCTTCTCAAGCAGCTTCTTTTTTCGAGAGACGTCGCCGCCGCCCACCATTTTTGAGCCGTGCATAAGCACATCTTTACGGAACGCCTTGATGGTTTTGGACGAGAGAATCTTGCCGAGCGCAACACCTTGCACCTTCATTTCGAATTGCTGACGAGGAAGAATGTTTTGGAGTTTCTCAGTCGCTTCGTCGGCTTCTTCTTGCGCGCGACGGCGAGCGATGACGCGAGTAAACGCAGGCACGATCTCATCTGCAAGCACGATATCCATGCGCGTGACCGAAGCTGGTCTAAGGCCTGCAAGCGAATACGTGATGGACGCGTAGCCACTCGTAAGGCTCTTGAGTTCATCGAAGAATCCGCGCATCATTTCACGGAGCGGCATCACAGTCGAGACGGCTGAACGTCCTTCACCGAACGTCTCGGTTGCGCCAATCTCTGCCTCGTGCCCGTAGAGGAATGGCATCAAAAGCCCAATGTATCGTTCAGGCGCAATAATACGAACGTCTGCCCATGGTTCCTCGACTGCCAGAATATCTCCATCGTTTGGAAAGAGGTGTGGTGAGTACACCGTCTCTTTACCGCCGTGACGCTTGGTCACTACATACGTAATAGACGGTGTCGTTACGATGAGCTCGAGCTGGTATTCACGACGCAGACGCTCTGTGATGATTTCAAGATGCAGCATGCCGAGGAATCCAGCACGATACCCGCGACCGAGAGCGCCGGAATTTTCTTCTTCAAACGTGAATGCGGAGTCTGAGAGTTTCAATCGGCTGAGCGCCATTTTGAGCGTCGGAAAATCATCCTGACTTTCTGGATAGATCGAAGCCCACACGACAGGTCGTGGATTGTCATAGCCAGGAAGGGCTGGGAGCGGATTCTTTTCATTGGTGATCGTGTCTCCAACGCTCGCAATACCCGGCTGTTTGACGCCGGTCACAATGTACCCGATTTCTCCGGCAGAAAGAGTGTCGCGTGCTTCTTCTCCTGGTGTAAAGACACCAACCTCAAGCGTAATGAAGCGCTCCCCTGCGATAGAAAAAAGCAGGCGGTCGTGACGTTTGACTGATCCTTCGAATACGCGGACGTACACGATGACACCTTTGTGATCGTCGTATTTAAAATCAAACACGAGCGCTTTGAGGCTATCGGTTTTTGAAACACCGACTGCGTTTGAAGCCTCGGTCTTCTCAAGCGTTGGCGGCGGTACGCGCTCGACAACGGCTTTCAAGAGATCGGCTACTCCCTCCCCCGTACGTCCGGAAACCTCAAGAATAGTATCAGGATCGATATCAAGCAGTGCTGCAATTTCAAGCTTAACCTCGTCGGGACGAGCAAGCGGCGAGTCGATCTTGGAGACAGCAGGCACGATAACAAGGCCTTCCTTGCGCGCAGCCTCGAGTGTGGTGAGTGTCTGTGCCTGCACGCCTTGTGTCGCGTCCACAAGCAAAATAGAGCCTTCCACGGCCTTCAGTGCGCGAGATACCTCGTACGAGAAGTCGATGTGGCCAGGCGTGTCGATAAGGTTGAGCTGGTAGCTCTGTCCCCCGACCGGATACTCCATGCGAACCGGCTGCATTTTGATCGTAATACCGCGCTCGCGCTCAAGCTCCATGTTGTCGAGGACCTGGTCGCGCATCTTGCGAGCCTCGATTGTGCCGGTAACCTCAAGCATACGGTCGGCAAGTGTGGACTTGCCGTGGTCGATGTGGGCGATGATGCTGAAGTTGCGAATATGCTGTAAATCCATAGGGTATCGTCATACTAGCAGAAATACCTCTATTTATAAAGAAAACCACCCAAACAAAAGCTGGGCGGTTTAAAGATTACGAACAGCGAAGACAATCGCTACATTTTTGTTGCGCGGCACATTGCGGCGCACTACCTAAGATCATTTCTCTTTTTACAGCTTCTGAAAGCTCTCTGTTTTGAGCATCTTGCTGAGCTATCGTTTCTTTTGATGCCGGCGTATCTGACCCATATCGTCCATCACGACGATGCTTACCCGGAGTTGCGTTTGTGTGGCACATAAAATACAGATTTGTTTGAAAACAATAGTAACAAGAACCGGCCGCATGTCAATTACTCTTATTTTGTGGATATCTCCGATTCAACCAAATCCACCTTCCAAAACTTCTTACGGAGGGCTGCAACAAATTCAAAAAGCGACTGGCTCTTGAGGAGGTAGAGAATGATGATGCCGGATATGATGCCGAGCAGCCCGGCACATGCACCCTGCAGGAAGACCCCTATCGTCGTATGCATGCTAAAGATATCTGAAAATGCGCCGAGAGCGAGGTACGAAACAAGTCCTGTCGCAAACGCGGCAGCAAGTGATTCAAAAAATGCGCGCGGCAAATCGCCGACGTTCGTAAGATATCGACGCTTGAGATCAAGCCAGTGCAAAAGCGCATTTATGGATGTTCCAATAGAATACGCGAGCGGCAGCATAAGTACCGATGTTCCTGGAGTATCCTCGACACGCATAAGCGATTCGACGAAGTAGCGGAAAACCGGAACATGTTTGAATACATACAAAAGGAGAAATGCGAGACAGATAATACCAGTCGAGCAAAGTGCATTGATCACAAGCGGCGTCCGAGTATTATGCGCGGCATAAAACGCGCGGGTTGAAACGAGTACCATGTTCTGCGCGATCATACCGATCGTAAAGAGCGCAAAGCACGCGGCGGTGAGTTTGGTATCGCTCCAGGTAAATGCGCCGCTTCCGAGCGTCACTCGCACAATCTGTGCACGGAGTACGATAAAGAGCGCGGAGAGCGGCAACGACCAGAAGACAATCTGTTTTATCGCCGCCAGGATACAGCTCTGCCATTTTTCCTTGTCACCACGTGCGAAAGCTTCTGAAAGAATCGGAAAGGCTGCCACCGCATATGAAATGCCGATAATACCGACCGGCGTGGTTTCAAGATTGAACGCGAAGTTAAAAACGGAAATAGCGCCTTCGCCGAGAGTGGATGCAATGGAAATAATAACCAGAAGCGCTACTGAGTTCATCGAGAGACCGAGCGTGCGCGGGAGAGAAAGCGCAACAACCTGTCGAAGCGTTGCGCGATTGAGCCTTGAGGTAAACCGCGGAGCAAAACCAGCGGATACTATTGTGGGTATCTGAACCAGAAGGTGTAGACATGCGCCGATAGCGACACCCCAAGCAAGACCGTAGACACCGTAGCGCGGATACAAAAATACAACACCCGTTATGATGCCTATATTGTAGAAAATTGGCGAAAGTGAGAAGACAAAGAATTTACGCAGAAGTTGCGTAACCGTACCGAGCATGTTGGAGAGACCCATAAAAACTGGGGAAAGCAGCATGATACGACTCACCATCACAAGCTGACGAGTCTCCTCAGGATTAAACCCGGGCGCAATGAGGTGCGCGAGTTTCGGCATAAAGATGAACACAAGAACCGCAACAAGACATAACAGCAGGAAAAATCCGGACAATACGTCACTAAAAAACTTGCGCGCAGCTTCCCGCCCCTCACCATCAATACGCGAAACGAGAAACGGCATCAAAACTGTAATAGACGCAAGCGACGCGATTGAAATATACAAAAAATCCGGAATGCGAAACGCCGCATAATAAATATCAAGCACGGGACCCGGCCCAATAGTATGCGCAAGCATGCGATCGCGGTACAGACCAATGAGCTGAGATACAAGAGAGAAAACGCCAAGCAATATAGCTGCCTCATGCATCCCCTGCCAACGTTTATTTACCATATTCAAAAGGCGTCGGATCATAGTGATTTAAGGGCACTGGTTATCGCAGTATCGTTCGGAAAACGTGCCTGAAGTGCGGACAGGATCGATCGAGCGATGGCAGTATCTCCTTTGAGCTTATATGCGAGAGCGAGGTCAAAATATGCTTCCACGTAATTAGTCTTTAAGAGAAGCGCTTTGCGTAGATTCTCGATCGCGCCAGCACTATCACCCATCTCTCTATCGAGCTCGGCGAGACGAAGATATGACTCCGGATAATTCGGCGCAAGTGCACTTGCCGCGAGATACGCCTGACGAGCACTGCTTGCAGCATTCTCCACTTTGAGCGGCACAAGCTTGGCTAGAAAATCTCCAAGAGCAATACTGTGTGATGGATCAGTAGGATCAAGAGCCACGGCTGTTTGAGCACTCACGCTTCCTGTTGTAACAGCATTCTCAAGCAAAACACGAGCGGTAGGTGAAATAGGTGCGGTACCCGCATTTGAAAGCGTTCGAGAGATTACCGCTAGGGAAAGTCGGGTGCGACTTGTTTCAAAAAGCGGGATATCAGCAAGTGCTGATGCTCGATCAAACTGCGCATCAGCACGGACAACATCACCGTCACTCACCGCGCGAAAACCAGCGCTGAAATACCCAACAGCAACGAAACGCTTGGTTGCAGTACCTATCGTAATCAAGGCAAGTATAATCACGGAGACAGTGCCGAGGATAGCAAAAAATCCGATGCGATATTCTCCGAGAAACGAAACGGTTCGCACTCGAACTCGGCCTTCGACACAAAGCACTGCGATCAGAAGACCTACTGAGAAGAAACCAAGTACCGTGACTCCGATACCAGGCGAAGCAATACTCATGACCGCGACAAAATACAGCGCGAGCATATACATGCCAAAAACAAAGAAATTTCGTTCAGTATCAGCCTCTGCTACAAATACGCGCCGAACACCAGACACAATCAGCGTGCCTATAAAAAATAGTATCGCTAAAAGCCCGAGTATTCCCGAAAGGAATCCTATCGTAAAGAGAAAGCTGTATCCCGAAAGAAACGGCACGTTCCAGAGAGGACTCTCATTCACCCGAAGCGGACGGTGCGCAAACCACACCTGAGAAAAACGATTAAGTCCGGCACCAAAGACTGGTTCTTCGTGCAGGGTACTGCGCGCGACAAAGAGCGTCGTCTTCGCATCGGGGCTTGCCGTTGTATACGGGACATCAAGTACTCGCGCGAGCGACCCTCCAAGCACGCCATGGGCAAGAACAAAAAAAATCAGTGCAAGTGAAGCAAAAAAAGCGAGGTATGGAAAATGATGGACGCGTGCAATTCGAACACTCATAAGCTTATATCCGAGAATGCAAATCTCCGCGATACAAGCGACGAGCAGCGCTGAAAAAATATTGGTAAGTATCAGAAAGAAAATCGCGATGACTGCGGTCTTGAGTGCAAGCAATCGAAGCACTCGGCTCGGCTGATAAAATTCAAAGACAAGCGTCGCCGCAACAAGCATTCCCCCGGAGATATACCCGAGATCGGCCCAGCTACCGAGGGGCGTCGACGTCGAACTAAAAAATGCGCCGAGCGTAGTAGCGGATGGAATCAGTATGTGCAATATCTGAAAAAGAGCGACGGCAATATACACAAAGAACAGCCCGCTCAAAAAAGCGAACACGCGTTTGCGAGAGGTATAGAGAACAGCACCAAGAAAAAGTGCCGCAAGCGAGCACGCAAGCGGCACAAAGGCGCCCTGATCGAATCCATTACCCCAAAATGAAAGGTATGGGACTTTCGAAAAAAGCGCGGACAAGAAAAAGACGATACCGAGCACGCCGACAGCTTGTATGACAGGACTGTTCGGCACATGGAACTTGCCTTCAATGAGTCGAGAAATAAGCCAGGCAATAACAGCAAGCGACACTCCCCCGATAAGCACGTAGCCTTTTGCTACCTCGCTAGAAATATACCCGCCCGGCATAAACGCAACGAGCGAAAGGAGTACCGTGCACGAAAGAACGACAAATGAAATCCGATCAAAAATATGTGCTCGTGCGGATATCATACTATCCCTTGAGTATATAGCACTCAAGATGGCTCAGCAAATATGGTAGCTAGAGCACAATATTTACCAGACGTCCGGGAACATAGATCACTTTTTTCGGAGTTTGCCCAGCAAGCTGTGCGACGACTTTTTCCTCAGCAAGCGCAAGCGCTTTGACCTCATGCTCAGAGGTATCACGCGAGACAGTAATTTCTCCACGATTCTTGCTGTTTACCTGAACAACAATAGTTACTTCCTGAGACACGAGCTTGTCAGCATCATACGAAGGCCAGCCGGAAACATGAATGGATTTCTTTCCACCAAGCTCATACCAAAGCTCTTCCGCGACATGCGGTGCAAATGGCGCAAGTAATTGAAGAAACTTTTCGAAATCAGACACGGCTACATGTTCCGATTTCTCCATTTCGTTGAGACAAATCATCATGGCAGAAACTGCTGTGTTGAATCCAAAATCCTCAATATCTTCAGAGACTTTTTTGATTGCTTTATGAAGTGCTTGTTCGTACGAGATAGTCCCCTTTGTAACGTTTACTACTTTTTCAGCGAGACGCCATACGCGCTCAATAAAACGGCGTGACCCGATAATGCTTTCCGTACTCCACGGCAAGCTCGCATCAAACGGACCCATGAACATCTCATACAAGCGAAGCGTGTCAGCGCCATACGTCGCGACAATCTCATCCGGATTGATCACATTACCCCACCGCTTGCTCATCTTGCGTCCGTCAGACGCGAGAATTATTCCCTGATTACGGAGAAGCTGAAACGGTTCCTTGGTCGGCACGAATCCGTAGTCGTAGAGTACTTTGTGCCAAAAGCGCGAATACAAAAGATGGCCTGTTGCGTGCTCTGCTCCGCCAACATACACATCTACTCCCCCGTGATGTTGTTCATTGAACCAATACGCGAGTTCTTTTTCACTCGCAAATGCTTTCTTGTTTTTCGGATCGGCATAGCGCAAAAAATACCAGGAACTTCCTGCCCAGCCTGGCATCGTATTGGTCTCATAGCCGGCTTTGACCCAGGGAGCAACACTTGCAAGAGGACTCTCGCCAGTGCCGGAGGGTTCATATGTTTTTACATTCGGGAGCTCAAGCGGTAATTTCTTTTCCGCGACTTCATGAATGAGTCCTTCCTGATCTTTTGAAAGCGGAATCGGCTCGCCCCAATAGCGCTGACGAGCAAAGACTGCATCGCGAAATTTATATTTCGTCACTATCCGCCCCCCAGCTTCAACGGTATATTTCTCCTTGTTTGATATATCTGCAGGAATATTTTTAGTATGCAGATTGTACGTTTCGGCAAACTGTCGATCACGCTCATCATGCGCCGGCACCGCCATCACAGCACCAGTGCCATAGCCCGGCAACACGTAGTCGCCGATCCACACGGGAACAGCCTCACCATTGATTGGATTAATTGCGGAGATTCCGCGAAGCTCAACACCAGTCTTAGGCTTGTCGAGAGCAGTGCGCACCATTTCATCTTTGTTGCGAGATTCTTTTATATACGCTTTCACCTCAGCGAGATTTTTTATCTCGCTCGCCAGAGTATCGAGAAGCGGATGTTCAGGTGCAAGCACAACATACGTCACGCCGTAGAGAGTATCCGCACGTGTCGTAAATACGGTGATCTTTGCGTCACTTCCGTGAACGGCGAAATCAATTTCGCTCCCCTCGCTCTTGCCAATCCAATTGCGTTGAATTTCCTTAATATGCTCAGGCCAGGCAAGACCGTCGAGATCAGCGATCAAACGGTCACCATAGGCGGTGATGCGCATGAACCACTGACGCATCGAGCGCTTCTCTACTGGATACCCGCCGCGTTCAGACACCGGACCATCAGGACCATCTACAATCTCATCGTTTGCGAGCACCGTACCCATCTCAGGACACCAGTTAACTTCAGAATGTCCTTCATACGCGAGGCGGTACTGCATAAGAACGGCTTGCTTTTCAAGCGCACTCATTCCTTTCCACGCAGGATTCTGTTTCTCGAATATTGTTTCTAGTTCAGCGATAGGTCGCGCCTTATTTTGAGCTGGATCAAACCAAGAATTATATATCTTAAGAAATATCCATTGTGTCCATTTATAGTATTCCGGATCAGTCGTGTTTACCGCACGCGACCAATCGTACGAAAAACCGATCTTTCCAAGCTGTCCTTCAAACGTCTTCACGTTTACCTCGACCGCTTTGCGCGGATGAATTTTGTTTGCGATAGCGTATTGCTCAGCAGGAAGGCCAAAAGCGTCATACCCCATCGGATGGAGCACGTTGTATCCTTCCATGCGTTTTTTACGCGCAATAACATCAGATCCGATATAGCCGCGAGGATGGCCGACATGCAGTCCTGCTCCTGACGGATACGGAAACATATCGAGTACGTAAAATGGCTTTTTGCCTTTTGCAGCTGCCGCGGAAAGTGTCTTATAGGTCTTTTTTGCGGCCCATTCTTTCTGCCATTTTTTTTCTATTTTCTGATGGTCGTAGGATTTCATGAACGAGTACGGAAAATATTAACGAGTCTTCGTGTATGGAGGATAGATATCCTTGTCGATCGTGCGCGTGTAGCACGTGCGTCCAGCCTGGTGATCCCATGAATCATTGACGCCGTAGCCTGGGTATGGATATGAGGCGCTCGAAGTACCATCTTCCAACGTGGCCGGCATTGGCATAGCAATACCGCCTCCACCATATGAATATTCCCTCCAGCCTTGCGGCATTGGGAGCGCGAATGTTGCACAGAGTTCAAATGAAAGCGCTGCGGTCTTTTTGTATTCGTACTGTGTACCCTTGGTAAATTCAGGATCAACAGGCACTGAGTAGCTTGAAATCGGGTTAGAAAGCTCAGCAAGTGTCTCAGGAAGTTTCTCTTTCTGCTGCCAATAATTTATAACTTGCGACTGAATCGACTGCAAATCCTGCACGCGACGATCATCAAGACGAAGTGTACGCTGTTTGAAAGGACTGCCCATAACCATAAAGCTTGCAATGATTGCAGCAAGCACAAGTACTGAGGCTACGAGTGCAGCAATCATACGAAGAACGGAGCTCATTTTCTCTGATGCAAGCTCACGGAAATAGTAGAGACCAGCGAGTGCGGCCACAGCGAGTGTCGCCACAACTTTCAAGATGAAGCGAGTAGTTACTTCTCCTGATACAAAATATTGTACAAGTGTGACGAGATCGATCACAACAACGATACTTGCAAGGAACACCATAAGATAGAGCATCCACTTCTTGACGATGCCCTCAGCGTGGCCGAGACCTTTTTGGACGAGTTTAACCCACGCATACGAAAGCGCAATGAAGAGTGGGAAGAAGATAATGAGCGTGGCGAGCGAGCTGCGCATAGCACTATAGTCATAGGTATTGTACCCGTAACTATATGTCGCATTAAGCGCATCAGGAAAATGCTTGTCGAGCGTTGAAAACACGAGACTGAGGAATGAAGTGACTGACGTAATGAGCGAAACGAGTACGCCAAGCGAGATGAAAAAGAACTTAGGACTGAGCTTTTGAGTTTTGTTCGTGTTTTCCATACAAAAAAAGTAGATTAAAGATAACGACTTGTAGTATACTACCACTCTATGAACGCGCGCAAAACCCCTCCTCGTCAGAAGGACGAACCGTTCCTCGAATATATTTCATTTCGCGCGACGCGCTGGGTCGGGTCGACAGGATCCCTACTCTTCCATACTTGCATGTTTCTGGTCTCGTTTCTCCTGTATTTCCTTGGAGTTCCCTTCAATACAGTACTTCTCACGCTCACGACTATCGTCTCACTCGAAGCGATCTATCTTTCGATATTCATTCAAATGAGCGTGAACCGCCAGACCAAACAGCTGCGCGAAGTTTCCAAAGATGTGGACGAGATTCATGAGAACGTCGAAGATATCCAGGAAGACATGGGAGAAATTCAAAAAGACATCGACGAGATTCAAGAAGATGTGGGAGAAATTCAGGAAGACGTTGAAGACATTCAGGAGGACGACGCTGACGCAGCAGATAAGAACGCCGTGGATCCAGCGATGCTACACCGTATCGAGCATTCACTCCGTGAGCTTGGCAAAGAGATCGCTGAGATGAAGCGCCGTGGACACGGTGGGCGCAGTTTGCTTGGAGAGTAAGCAGTCCGTAATGAAAAGCAGGGCACACAAAATTATACGCAGTCTTCGCTGCCTGTATAATTTTGCGTGCCCTGCTTTTCGTTACGGGCGAATCACTACCGGAACACCACTTGCCAAGGATATAATCGTAGACGGCTTGGCGTCTTTGCGGCCGCCTTCGATATAGAAATCGACACGATCGCCAAAATAAGCTCGGGCTTCTTCGAGTGTGTGCGCCGGCTCGAGGCCTTGTGGGTTTGCAGATGGTGCAACAAGCGGCCCTGTCTCGCGAAGAAGCGCGCGAAGTTCAGGCAGTATCGGCAAGCGAAATGCGAGCGTCGTGGTGCCGCGATGGAGATACGTGAACTCCTCATGAGGACATGGCAGTATCACTGATACCGGACCCGGCCACACCGTATCGAGGTAAGATTTTTGTACTGCAGTGAGCTCAATACCAAACCTCGAGAGATCGCTCATATCGGCGATAAGGATTATGAAGGGTTTCCCTTCGTCGCGACCCTTGAGCGCATAAATGCGAGCACAAGCAGCCGCATCAAACGCGCCCGCCGAAAGGCCATAGAG
>CAIQBF010000060.1 GCA_903869975.1 uncultured bacterium
GAACGCGCCGAAATGATCCAAGCCGCTCTCGACGAAGCAGGTATTGAACGAAGCCGGTATTCTTGTATCGCATTTCCGAGTGACTACGCGAACATCGAAAAAATCCTCCCAAAAAACACCGTCTTCCTAATGAGCGTGACTGGCGAGAGTGACACAAAAAAAATAGCATATCTCCGTTCGCGCGGCTTCGACGCAGCAACGGTTCTATCAGTACCTGACGGCGGACGCCAAGAGACCAGCGGCGGCGTTCGCGATCGGGCTAAACGCGGCGACGATTCCTGGAACGATCTTGTCCCTGATTCTATCTCTCACTACATGCGCGAGCACGGACTCCTTGAACGTCTCGCTATACTATCCCCTGACAATCCTGTAGAATAGCAAAATAATGCCAGAAGAATCCAAAGACCTCATAGCCGAAAACGAGGAGCTCAAGCGCCAGAACGCAATCAAAAGTGATCTGATCTCTATAAGCGCCCACCAGCTCCGCACCTCCCTTTCAGCAATGAAATGGATATTGAAAATGTTTCTCGATGGAGATTTTGGGAATCTCACCGCAGAGCAGATCAACTTCATGAAGAAAGCATATGAATCCGACGATCGCATGATCCGTCTCGTGAACGAAATGCTTTCCATAAACCACGCCGAGGATTCACTCGAGACAACACACCGAGAACCTACCGATCTTGTAAAACTTCTCGACGAAGTGGTCTTCGACTTCACCGGCGAATCCTACAAGCGAGGCATCGAACTCATATTCCTCAAGCCGGATCATGCGCTCAAAGATGTGCTTGCTGATGAAGACAAGATGCGCGTCATTTTTCAGAACCTTATCGAAAACGCAATCAAGTATTCAAACAAAGGAGGCCGCGTATTCGTAACCATTAGCGAAAAAGCGGACGTAACAGAAATATCCGTACGCGATACTGGTATCGGCATCGCAAAAGAAGATCAGGAGCAGATATTCGGAAAGTTCTTCCGTGCTCCAAATGCCAAGGCGCAGGACGTAGTAGGATCGGGGCTCGGCCTCTATACGACCAAGCGCATGGTTGAAAAACACCAAGGAAAGATCTGGTTCGAGAGCACAACGGGCGAAGGAACGACCTTTTTTGTCGATATCCCAACTCTCGGCTAGCCTTGCATTTACGTAAAGCCATAGTACAATTCCCCCATGAGCAAAAAAATCCTGATTATCGAAGACGATAGCTTCCTCCAAGGACTCGCCTCAACCAAGCTCGAAAAAGAAGGGTTTGCTGTTACTGGTGCTGCCAACAGCGACGACGCGATGAAAGCAGTCGCAAACGAAATCCCCGACTTGATACTCCTCGACCTCGTGCTTCCAGGTGTTGATGGTTTCGGCATCCTCAAGATGGTTCGTGACAATCCAAAAACAAACCAGACTCCAGTCATCGTCTTTTCAAACCTTTCCGAAGACAAGGACATCAAGCACGCAAAAGAGCTCGGTGCGACCGATTACATGGTCAAGTCGAATTTCACCCTCGACGAGCTCGCTGATCGAATCAAGCAGATTCTTAAATAACAACACTCCCCCGAAAATCCCCGTATGCAGTAGCATTCGGGGATTTTCGGTATAATAGAAGTCATGCATCTCCAGGACGACCTCACCAAACACTTCCGCACCTCGGAAGACCAGAAGAAAGCCCTCGCACGCCTCGGACTTAAAACCGTACGTGACATGCTCTACTACTTTCCCGTGCGCTATACGAATGTGAGCGAGATCAAGCTCATCCGCGATGCAGTAATCGGAGAGAGCGTCACACTGTATGGACGAATCACAAAACTCAAAGTCCGAAAAGCATTCAAAAGCAAAATGCCTATGGGCGAGGCAACTCTTGAAGATACCTCAGGATCTATCGGCGTGATCTGGTTCAATCAGGCCTACATGGCAAAGATGGTGCACGAAGGCGACACCGTTGAACTCTCCGGAAAAATCGCCGAGGACAAAAAAGGCGGCGTATACCTATCAAACCCAGAACTGAAAGAAAAAAACGCGCTTCCAATAGACATGCACGGATCGCTTTTTGGGGCAGGCGCGGAAGCGGCCGGTGTATTCGGCTTCCCTATTTACCGAGAAACCCGCGGCCTTACTTCGCGATTCATCTACCATACCGTACAGAAGATCATCGCAAGCGGCATCGTGCAGAATCTCGAAGATTATGTACCTGCCGAGATGCTCGCAAAATATAAGCTTCCAAGACTCTCGACTGCACTCGTCTGGATGCATGCGCCGCAGTCGGACAACAACGCACAAGCCGCACGCAAACGCTTCAGCTTCGAGGAAGTATTTTTCATCCAACTCGCGCGCAAAATCGAACGCGAAAACTATCTCGTAAACAAATCCTATCCCGTACTTACAAAGCCTGACGATATGGCGGATTTCGTCGGACGCTTCCCATTCAAGCAGACAGAGGCGCAGGAAAAAGCCATCGCTACGATGCTCGCCGACATGAGCGGCCCGCACCCAATGGCGCGGCTCCTCGAAGGAGATGTGGGCTCCGGCAAAACAGCTGTCGCAGCGACGCTTGCGTATGCCGCTATCAAGAATCGCCCGATCGATTTTGCAAAAGGAGCACGACAAACATTTGGCAGTCTCCAGGTAGCCTACATGGCACCGACGGAAATTCTCGCTACGCAGCATTTCGAAAACTTTATTCAGTACTTCAAGCACACTGGCATTTCGGTTGGTCTCATCACCGGCTCCGGCTGCCGCAAATTCCCGACCAAGGTCGCATCGGCAGAAGTGCCGTGGACGAATATTTCACGCACTCAGCTTCTCAAATGGGTCGAAGGCGGAGAGATTCCTATACTCATCGGTACGCATGCGCTCATTCAAAAGAGCGTGAAGTTTAAACACCTCGCGCTCGCTATCATCGACGAGCAGCACCGATTCGGTACCATGCAGCGTAAGAAGCTCGTAACCAAGGAGGGCTTCGCGCCACACCTGCTTTCCATGACAGCAACCCCAATCCCCCGCACGCTCGCACTCACCATCTACGGAGACCTTGATCTCTCAATACTTGATCAGATGCCGGTCGGCCGAAAGCCTATCATCACGGAAATCGTGCTGCCAAACAACCGCGAAAAAGTCTACGAATTTATCCGTGCACAATTGAAGGAAGGCCGTCAGGCGTACGTGATTTGTCCGCGCATCAATGAGCCCGATCCAGAAAAAGAACTCGCAGTGCAGGCTCGTTCGGTCACTGCCGAGGCCGAGCACTTACGCGAGAGTATCTTTCCTGAATACACTGTTGGCATTCTCCATTCCAAAATGACACCCGCAAAAAAGGATGAAGTGATGGAGGAATTCTCCGCGCATCGGATAGATATTCTGTGCGCGACCTCGGTGGTCGAAGTCGGAGTAAACGTTCCGAATGCAACGCTTATCATCATCGAAGGCGCTGAACGATTCGGCCTCTCCCAACTCCACCAGCTGCGCGGCCGCGTCATCCGAAGCAATCACCAGGCGTATTGCTACCTCTTCGCCGAAACCAAATCCGACAAAACCGCTGATCGACTGAAGGCACTCAAGACAGCCAAAAACGGCTTCGAACTCTCAGAGCTCGACCTCGCCCTCCGCGGAGCCGGCGAACTCGGCGGCACTAAGCAATGGGGTATCACCGATCTTGGCATGGAAGCAATAAAGAATATAAAAATGGTAGAGGCAGCGCGCACGGAAGCCGCTGCGATCGTACAAACAGACCCAGGACTCACCAAACACGCACACATGAAAAAAATCCTCGATGCAAAATCACTCGAGATTCATTTTGAATAAAAAATAACAATCTATACTTCTTCCCCGAGTGCAATCCCCGCTTGATGGCGCTGCGTCTGCAGATTGTAGATTTTTGCGTATTCGCCGGCTTTCGCGACAAGGTCTTTGTGCGTACCGCGCTCGCGGATCACGCCGCCGACAAGTAGAATAATCTCATCCGAATCAATCACTGTCGCAAAACGATGCGCGACAGTGATTGACGTCACGCCTTTTGAAACCTCAAGAATAGACGTACGGATAGCTTCCTCTGTCGTCGAATCGAGCGCACTTGTCGCCTCGTCGAAAACAAGGATATCCGGACGCTTGATAATACTACGAGCAATAGCGATGCGCTGCTTTTCGCCACCAGAAACCATGAGCCCGCGCTCGCCCACCATGGTTTGTATTCCTTTCGCGAGCTTCGCGAGGAACGGCTGCAGACTTGCGCGCTGTGCAGCATCCGTGACCTGTTCGTCGGTCGCATCAAAACTACCGTACCGGACATTGTTTGCGATTGTTGTATTGAAAAGTACATTGTCCTGGAGTACGAGTCCGATACGCTTATGTAGACTCTCGATCTCATAACTCTTGATATCCCGGCCGTCGATCAGAATCTCGCCGCTCGTCGGCTCATAAAAGCGCAACAAGAGCTTGATCACGGTCGACTTACCCGAACCGGTCGTACCAACAAGTGCAAGCTTCTTACCTTTCTCGACACGGAATGAAACGTCTTTCAGAATGTCTCTCTCAGCGCCATATCCAAATGAAACATGTTTAAACTCGACGACACCATCGATCTTCTCGACTTTCTGCGCGTTAGGCGCGTTTTGTATTGTCACCGGCTCATCGAGAACACTCTTAAGGCGATCGACAGCAGCGACACCTTCAGAATATTTTGTCGAAATATCTCCGAGGTCGTAGAGGGGCTGATACACGGCAAACGAATAGAAATTGAAGAGGATAACATTCCCAAAAGAAAGCAGTCCACGGAATGAAAGCACTGCTCCATACCAAAGCAGCACCACGCGCGCAAGATTCACGACTGTCCCCTGCATGAAACCAAGCGTCTGGTACGCAACGCTCTTCTTCTGTAGGCGCAGGTGCGAGAGTGCATTGTCGTGAGCCAGATGCGCTTCCTCTTGGCGCTCGGAAGAAAATGCTTTTACAAGCTCGATGTGACTAACCGCCTCAAAGCTCGATCCAAATAGCTGCTCGTTGATCTTGTTGATCTCTGTCTGAGTGCGCTTGATCTTGCGATTAAACAGCCGCGTCACGACGAAAAACACGGGGATAAAGCCAAACAGCGCAAGCCCCATCTGCCATGATTTATAGAAAACAATGCCAAATACTACGACAATAGAAAACGCATTCTGAAATATCTTGTCGAAGATTACCGAGAAAAGACTCGTGATATCGTCACGTGCTTTTGAAAGCTTACGGAACACTTCGCCTGCCTTCTCGCGCGAATGAAACGTCATCGGAAGCGCGAGCACGTGGCTATACGCATGTTCAAGGACACGAATACCAATACGGTCGGCTACTGTCTGAACATAGTAGGACTGCAGATTCTTAAAGGTGCGAGCAGCGAATGCCACCCCAATCCAGATAAGCACTATTTTTGTGAGTGCAGCAAAAAAGAGTTCCGGCGTCGCGAAATCATACGGATGCGCCATAAACTTGTCGATAATCGTGGCAAAGAAAAAAGGCTCGATGAGCGACATACTTTGAGAGAGAACAACAAAAAGAAATATGAGCGCTATTTTGCCACGCTCGCCTTTTGCATATGAAGAAAGAAATCGTAAGTACGAAAACATAATCTACTAGAAATTAATTTTATGTCCCGCATGGTGACGGTCATGCGCATGCTTGCGAAGATCGGCGACCTCGTCTGTCTCATCCATAATCTCTCCGACGAGCTGCTCGAGCACATCCTCAAACGTCACGACTCCGGTAGTCCCGCCGAAATCGTCCTGCACTATAGCCATGTGATTGCGCGTCGCAAGGAAGAGCGCAAGAAGATCATCCACGCGTTTCTTCTCGGATACAAAAACGGGTACCGCCATAAAATGAGAGACGAGCTCCTTGTCGTTGGCATGAACAAGCGCAGCGAGAATATTACTCGTTTGTACTACGCCAACGATCTTGTCGAGATTTTCATAATAGACCGGATAGCGAGAATATGGCTTGTGCGTGAGAATCACTGCAACATCACGCACAGGAGAATTTGCAGGAAGCGCTTCAATCACCATTCGCGGAGTCATGATGTCTTTTGCCGTAAGGTCATTGAGCGTAAATACTCGCTGAATAAGCTCGCGCTCATCGCGCTCGATCGTACCCTCTGCCTCGCCCATCTCAGAAAGCATCTTGAGTTCGTCCTCAGACACCGCACTATTCTTGCGCAGAAAACTTCGAGTAACCAGATCGATCACATACGTAATCGGACTGAAAACTTTTGTCAGGACATAAATGAAAGGAGCAAACACCAGCGCAATAGACTTCGCATAATTCTCGCCGAGCAGTTTCGGGATAATCTCACCAAACATGATTATAAGCGCAGTCAAAATAGCAGAGACGAGACCAATAACCTCATCACCATATACTCGCGTCGCAATAACTCCGACAAAGATCGAACCAATAATAGTAATCGCGTTACTGAGAATCACGAGCGTAACAATAGTCTGCTGAATATTTTCCTTAACCTTAACCAACATCGCCCCACCTCGAGCACCCTGTTCTTTTGCAATTCGGGCCCCAGCAAGCGACACGGTAAAGAACGCCGCCTCAAGACACGAGACAATGGCGTCTGCGAGAACAACAAGTGTAATAATGAAAATAAGCTTAGGCATACTGTAGACTGTCCGCCCTCTTGGACTCGAACCAAGGACCCTCGAGGTATAAGCTCGATGCTCTAACCAACTGAGCTAAGGGCGGGAGATTTCCTCTCACCTGCCCATACTAGCAAAAAAGCCGCCTTTCGGCGACTTTCTTGAGTGCAATACTCTATTAATCCTTGTTTTCTAAAGGAGCCTGCGCCTTTGCCATCTCGGCTACAATATCCTCTTTCTTCTTGAGTTTGATACCGTGCGCCTTGATAATCTCTTCGTATTCAGGCTGTTCAAGTGTCTCTACTTCAATGAGCCGCTCGGCGATAGCATCAAGTGTCTTCTTGTGATCCTTGAGTACTTTCGTAGCGCGAGCAAGGTTTTCATCCATGATTCGCTTCACCTCCGCGTTTACGATAGCATGCGTCGCTTCCGACATGACACCATCAGAAGATGGCCCGCCGAACATTGTGCGCCCACCATCGCTTTCAAGTGCGACCGGGCCAATCTCATCGCTCATACCCCACCGGGTAACCATAGCGCGAGCAAGACCTGTCGCGACCTGGAGATCGTTCGAAGGACCAGTTGTAATGTCGCCGAAAATCATGCGCTCTGCAGCGAGGCCACCGAGTGCCATCGCGATATCATCGAGGAATTCGTTTTTGGTCTGCAACTTGCGCTCCTCAAGCGGAATCTTGAGTGTGTATCCTCCAGCGCGGCCGCGTGCAACGATAGAAACCTTGTGCACTGGATCAGCGTGCGGAAGCACCGAGGCAACAAGCGCGTGTCCTCCCTCGTGATACGCAGTGACGCGTTTCTCCTCGACAGTCAGGAGGTGGCTCTTACGCTCAGGACCCATCATGACTTTTTCGATAGAACGCACGAGATCAAACTGCGAAACTTTTTTGCGGTTCTCGCGAGCAGCCAAGATAGCGCCTTCATTCATAAGAGAGAAAAGATCTGCCCCGCTGAATCCAGAGGTACGCTCCGCGATGACTTTCAAATTCACATCTTCCGCAAGTGGCTTCTTGAGTGCGTGTATAGCAAGGATAGCTTCGCGATCTGAACGGTCAGGAAGATCCAAGATTACGCGGCGATCAAAGCGACCTGGACGGAGCAGCGCAGGATCAAGAACGTCAGAACGGTTCGTAGCTGCCATGACGATGACTTTGTCGTTCGGCTCGAAGCCGTCCATTTCCACCAGAATCTGGTTGAGCGTTTGCTCGCGCTCGTCGTTGCCGCCGCCGATGCCAGAGCCGCGCACGCGCCCTACAGCGTCGATCTCGTCGATGAACATAATCGCGGGCGCGGCTTTCTTTGCACGAGCAAAAAGATCTCGCACACGAGAAGCACCGACTCCGACAAACATCTCCACGAATTCAGAACCGGACAAATGGAAAAACGGCACATCCGCCTCCCCCGCAACCGCGCGAGCAAGCAACGTCTTTCCCGTACCAGGACTTCCGGTGAGCAATACACCTTTAGGGATACGTGCACCAATATCTAAAAACTTCTTAGGATTTTTTAGGAAATCCACGATCTCTTTCAATTCCTCCTTGGCCTCCTTGGCACCTGCAATATCTTTGAATGTCACTTTGTGACTTGTATCAGACGGATCGGTCATGCGCGCCTTGGTCTGTCCGAATGTAAATGCCTGCATTCCCGAGCCCTTGGCCTGACGGGTCAAAAACCAAAAGAAAAATCCAATCACAATAACCGGAAGAAGAATTGGAAGAATGCTAAAAAACCAAAACGAGAACCCCTCGCCGTCCTTGACGGTAATATCGGTCGCAGCCAGCTTCTCGGTGCTCACCCCGTAATTCTTGAGAGTCTCAGAGAGAGACGCCTCAACTTCTTTCTTCGCGGTGACTGTCGTGTCATCGGCACGCGTGACGGTAAGCGCGCTGCCGTCGACAGAGATCGCCTTTACCATGCCAGCATTCACATCCTTTGCGAGCTCAGAAAGCGAAATGGTCTTCTCATCATTCGTTGCCCCTGAAATAAAAATATATGCCGCAGTGATCAGCATGAAGGCAAGAATTGCCATGCCAATATTGCGCGCAAGGCGCGGCGGCGGAATGTCTTTGCCTGGCTGCGGGCGCTCCGATGGAGCGCCCTTCCCTTCTTCGTGTTTAGTAGTCATATATAGGGCATTATACAGGAAAAAATCCGTTACAAAAATAAAAAACCACTCGCTATTGTAGCAGTGGTTTTAGAGCCTTGGTGGCTCGGGTTAATACTCTGGTGGTTGCACCGGTTGATAGTGTAGTGGAAAGTAACTGAACAGCCAGACGAATCCCACGATTCCGATCAATAGGCCAATCATTAGTAGAACCAGCACGCACGTAAACAAGCTCTTTTGATCGTTTGTAACGATCATTTTTTTGTCTTCAAACAGAACTCGTACTCCGTAAGTTAAAAACTTCTCTTTCATAAAACTATATTTAATTGTTAATTTTCTTACCCATATTGTACACTATTTATATCAAAAAGTCAATGATTTTGAGCCTAAAATAACCATACAGGACAAGGAAAAAGGCGCCCCCGAAATAAATCGGCGCGCCTTTTGAGATGTCTTAGAGCAGCTTTATGCTTGTACCGTGGTCACTCCCCAATACGTGTTACTGGTATCCTTGAACGACGCCTGCATCTTGGTTAAAAAAGTTGCTAGACCTTTTCCGTATCCAACACGGACAAAACATTTGGTTATTGGGTACCCCCGCATGAAGCCCAAGGAGAGTACTGGATTAAAAATAGAAAAAGGAGGCACTATGTTAGTGCCTCCTTCGCTCATTTCTTTTCGAACTCAATTCTTAGTTTGAGAACATCATGTAGTAAAAACAGCCGATGAACCAAATTAAACCTCCGAAAACAATCACTCCGAGGATTGTACGCTGAACGGGCTTAATATCTTTTGAGAAAAGATACACCCAACGACTTCCGGCAAGACAGCTAACGACTATCCCCCACATAGACCAAACCATTGCGATAGCACCATGGTTATGCATCTGCTTGTGAAACAAATACGTATCCTCGTGCACTACAGTAATTATTAGCCATGCAAGCAACGGAGCCGCAATAAGCAATAGTGCGGGCACCCCATACGTCTTACGGTAAAATTTATAAGCGGGAATATGTTCCTTTTGAGGAATTTTTTCCGGCCAAATTTCGCCATCTCCAATCTTCTGTGCAAGCGCTTTCAGATCGTTTAAGTTATTTGAGCCAAGATAGACACAAATTGTATTATCACTATTCGTAAAAACTCTACCAGAAGCGGCGCCTAATTTGTATCTTCCCGTTTGGCGTTCAATACCTGTTAAGTAACAGGTAAATTCATACCTTTCAATGTATCGAGCAACGCGCTCGTTCGTCACTGTGTACCTTTGCAGGTCATCAATATTTGAAACGTTAACGCGCAGTTGCACGTTTCCATCTCCTAATTGAGCATTAATTCCGAGTTCATCGAAATAATGATTTGTCCGGTTAGTGACCGAACCTTCTTGGTGTTTCTCATTCTGAAGGATCGCACCCTTCAAGTGAACTGTTAAACTCATGATATTAAATTTTTAATGATCTCAGTCGTTATTGACCGTAGTCAATATGTTACCATATTATGCATAAAAGTCAATAGATAGAGTTTGAACACCGTTACATTAAGCACAAAAAAAGCCCTACAATGTAAGGCTTTTTTCTCTAGTGGAGATGGAGGGTAGCGAACCCTCGTGCAATGCGTGATCTCCGGTGGTTCTACATGCGTAGTCTGTTTCAATCCGCCACAAGGACGGAATTTAAAAGTGAATGCTTAGAAAGCGACAAAATACATTCACTCCGAGCTTCGTAGATTTCGGGTCGAGTCTGAAGCGAAACTGTTCCCTATCCTAAGAATATTATGCCCCCGCGTACGTATTAGGAATCAGCACGGGAGACATTCGGTTGGCCGTTTTGTTAGGCGAACGCGAAATCAAAGTCCTTCGCCGCGAAATACGGTGAAGTCTTTGCAGATGCAGTTTTTGCATTTGGTTTTGGAACACGGTTTACGAGAGTAGTTCCATGCTCGGCATGCGCACAGGCGACGAAACTCATTGTCTATTCATTTCATCCCCATATATTTTATTGTCAAAGCTTATCGTTTGAGCAATCGGCGAATATCCCGGTCTGTATCGCGCTTCTTGATAGTCTCGCGCTTATCGAATTGCTTCTTACCGCGCGCGACGGCGAAACCGACCTTGATCTTGCCTCCTTTATTATACAACGAGAGTGGCACTATGGTCAAACCTTTCTTGGCTTCTGCTTCTTCAAGCAGGCGAATCTCTTTTTTTGTGATGAGAATTTTGCGCGTATGGTCAGGTACGTATTCAGCAGTCGTATTTCCTGGCTGATACGGGTCGATCCGCATGCCGACGATGAACACTTCCCCTCCGCGTACGATGATATGCGTGCCGGTGATAGACCCGCGACCGGCACGCACGGATTTCACCTCGAAGCCCAAAAGCTCAATGCCGCCCTCGTAGTGGTCAAGCATTTCATAGTCAAAACGGGCTTTTGGATTGTCGAGATAATTACTCATGTGATTCGGGAGTATACAATATATAGTATACGGTATAAAGTATACAGCATGAATCCAAAACTGACCGTTTCAGGATATAGAGGCGTCTGGGGGCAGACGCTCACCGCGGATATTGCTCGCGAGTATGTACGGGCGTTCGCGGCTTTTGTGATGGGACAGGCGCCCGCGCATTCGGCGGGCGCTAACGATACCCGCACGCTTCTCGTCGGCCGTGATGGTCGCGAATCCGGACCAGTACTCATGGAAGCTGTTATCGCAGAACTCATCTCTCTCGGTTTTACCGTCATCGACCTTGGTATGATACCCACACCAGTCGTGCTGTTTCTCGTTCGCAGTCAAAAAGCCGACGGCGCAGTCATCATCACCGCATCGCACAACCCCATCGAATACAACGGCCTTAAATTCGTAACGGCAAGCGGATCATTTACAACAGAAGCGGAGGTAGTATTAATTGAAGCACTGCGCATGCCCGAAAAAGCAGCGGCCTCGAAAGGC
>CAIQBF010000061.1 GCA_903869975.1 uncultured bacterium
CCTAACCCGGCTTCCGCTACGATCTTTTCATAGATAGCCTTCATATCGAGCTTCCATTCATTGTCGTAAGAAGCCTTCGTGGCGATATAGTTTTCGCCAAACTTTTCGGTGAGTGCCTCTTTAACCGAACCTAAAGTCAGGCGAGTTCCGTCGCCTGAGCTTTTGAGCGTTATTTTAAACGAGGCACTAACTTCATTTACTTTTGTAAGCACATAATTCTTGGGCGTTTCGAAATCGTGGGCTGAAAGCGCTGAAATAATGCTTTCCCTGATTTTCTTGAGAATCGAATGATTGAGCATGTCTTTTTTTGATTTTATTGTGAAATGATGAAATTAGGTAACCAATATAACAAATTAAGATTTTGTCAACTATCTCGTATTTAAAATTACTTTTTACTTTATTTTGAATTCTTTTAAAGACGTCGTAAACTAATAAAAACAACTGTATGGAAGCATTAACAACAGAGGACACCGAGATCCTCACAAAATTACGCGACGACATCATCGTACTCATGGGAACAATAGGATTGTCGATATTTCGAAATTATACACTCACGAAGATTAATTTCGCATCAAAAAATAAGACAGATCTAGTATTACACCTTACGTCCGGTAAAGAATCGTCGAGACCAAAAAAAATACAGGAAGCAAGTCGAGATACTATCACGCTACTGACACAGCACTATCCGTTGATTTCGATCACGTGGCTGAACACAGAAAGAACGGCATGGAAGCTATCCTTGCTCGAAGAATTCTTGGAACGTAAAAACTTTCCTGAAAAGTACCTCAAGAAAGAAGAGCTCTCGCAAAAAATCGAAGCAGCCAAAGAAGCTCCCCCTCCAATACCTGCTCAAAAACGAACCGGTACATTGATTCCAGCATCACTTTTTTTTAGAGTATCCCAATAAAAATCTCTACGATTCCACAAAAAGCACCGACATAGCGGTGCTTTTATTCTGTAAGCTACATGAGCACCGACATCAAATTCTTAGGATCATGAAGCTCGGGAGTGCACCCGACGTCCATCCCCACGCCATAGCGCTGCATGAGTTCGTACGTGAGCGTGAGTACTGAATAGTCTTCAAGCGCGATACCAACTGAGTCATAGAGTGTTATATCTTTCGCGTCGGTACGCCCAGCTTTTTCTCCGCGGATTATTTCGTAGAGCTCTCCGTAGATATTCTTTTTTCCTTCTTCTTTGGTCCATCGCTGTACCTCCCCTTCGATGATCGACTGGTCAAAATATTCAACAACAATTTTCGCTCGCGAAAGAATCGAGACCTCAAGCTCCGTCTTTCCCGGACAGTCGCCGCCGATGCCGTTGATATGTACACCATCTTTCACCCAGTCATTCTTAAGCACGTCGACATGCGCCTTGCATGCCGTACAGGTTGTGATGATATCCGCGCCAGCCACTGCTTCTGCTACGCTTCCCGCACGGAAAAGCGCAAATGGCTTACCGTCGCAATTGGACTCAAACTTATCCATAGCTTTCGGATCGATATCAAAAAAACGCACTTCTGTAATATCACGAACAAGACCTATCGCCTTCACCAGAAATTCGCTCTGCGCTCCTGTGCCGATAATCGCAAGAACATGGCTGTCTTTCCGAGAGAGGTGCTTGGTGGCAAGCGCGGTGGTCGCCGCAGTGCGAAGCGCAGTAAGTACGGTCATTTCAGAGAAAAAAAGCGGATACCCAGTACTAATCTCCGAAAGCTGCCCGGTCGCAACGACGGTCATAAGACCCGTGTCAGGATTTTTGGGATGGCAGTTCACATACTTGAAAGTGTAGTAGGTGCTGTCACAGACCGGCATAAGCTCCAGCACTCCTCCTGGTACGTGCATCGCTGGCCGAGGAATGATATTGAACTCTTCCCAGCGAGCAAAATCCTGCTCGAGTTTCGACATAAGGTCTCGGAGATAATTTTCAATTCCATGCGCACGAATCAATCCGCTCAAAGCTTCTACTGAAAGTATTTTCATAATGAGATAAAGGTTACACGTTCAAGCTCGGCACGGAATATATAAAATCCCCTTGACCGGGGGCGCTTGAACGTATGAATAAAGAAAGTCCCCGGCTGCTATCTAGGAGTCGGTACGGGAGAAACGATAGTATTGATACGCGCGTGACGATACATATATACGGCAAGTGTAGGCCTCTCAAGAAAGCTTGTCAATACGAAGATAGAGCGTTTCAATCTTCTTTCTCGCCCAAGGCGTGCGACGCAAAAAAGTCAGACTCGACTTAATGCTCGGATCTTTCAGGAAGCAATTTACTGGAATGCGCTCACCAAGCTCGGCAAAGCCATAATGCTCTACAAGCGCAGTCAGGATGGATTCAAGCGTCTTGCCTTGAAGCGGGTTGTTGGGGTGTGTACTCATCTTCCGAAATACTACCATGTATTCTGGAAGCTTTCATGTGGCGTATAAAAAACCGCACCTACATATAGTAGAGTGCGGAGTTTTTCGATTTTACAAAGTTTTTAGAATTTGAGCCAATGCGATTGGCGAGATCGGTTTTACAAGAATCCCTGCTACCGACGGAGGTGCTTCTACCAGCTGATAATATTCCTCTGTATCAGAGAGCATCATCATGACAATCGCACATTTTTCTCGCACTGCGACAGAAATATCTTCAAATGCAGTTACAAACTCAAAGCCACAGAGACCTGGCCCGCCAAGCCGTAGATTCACCAGAATGACAGTCTCGTTTGTGGGCGGATTTGATTCCAGAAGACGGAGACAATCGTGTCCGTCACTAAAAAAATCAAGGGACAAGCACTGGTCTCCTAAACTTTGGATGTTCTTACGGACAAGGAATCGCTCGATTTCTACTTGCTCGATACACATAAAACATTTTTTTTCACGTACTAAAGAATTTTGAGGTTTTAAAATAGATTACTTATTACAATACTATTATTGATACTTTTGTCAAGTTCTAGAAGAGAGTGATTGCTACCTTAGAAAAACTTCCAAAGCTCCTTCCCCTCCGTCACTAAGCTTTGCGCGGTTGTATCGTGCACCATGAGCTTCGAGGTATGTCCGTACAAAATTCGGTAGCACCGGGCCGTTGGCGCTGTTTGTGCCCCGGCCGATAATAATCCGGACATGGGTGTGCGCTCGCTCACGAAAAAGGCGATCAAGCACGACGGCAGCCTCGTCCTTCGTATACCCGTGAAGATCGATCTCGATTTCGGCATGTTGCGGATATTTGTTGGCCATGGGATAGAGAAACCGATCATACCATGCCGCTTTGAGAAACGCGGGCAAAATGGTACTTTTATAAGACTATGACCAACTTCGCCGACCGACTCATCGAAGCCATCACTGAGAAAGGAAATCCCTGCATTATCGGGCTTGATCCACGCCTCGAGCTTGTCCCAAAGATATTCTTCGCCGACAGCGAAGACAAAACACAAAATGAGATCGTCGAAGATGTGCTCTTCGATTTCAACTCCTGCATTATCGACGAGATCAAAGGACTCGTACCTGCAGTCAAACTGCAAAGCGCTTTCTACGAACAGTACGGCGTTCCCGGCATCTGGGCGATGAAGCGCTCCATCCGCTATGCCAAACAGGCAGGGCTCATTGTCGTCGTAGACGCGAAGCGCAACGATATCGGCTCAACCGCAGAAGCATACGCAAAC
>CAIQBF010000062.1 GCA_903869975.1 uncultured bacterium
CTAGCCAACTATCTAGTTTCGGTTTCAGTATATAAAAAAAGCACCTTTTGCAAGGTGCTTTTTTTCTTGAGCCGCTTCCCAGATTCGAACTGGGGACCTTCAATTTACAAAATTGTTGCTCTACCAACTGAGCTAAAGCGGCCTATGGGTTTCCCCATAGTAGCATATTTAAAAATATATGCTACTCCTCTTTGGTTTCCGTACTTTCGCCGTGAATGGCGGTGGATACTTCATCTTTGCGCGCCCTAATGTTTCTAATGAACTTTGATGGTCGTCCGCCGGCTGGCAGATGGCCATTTTTGTGCAGGACGAGGGTCAAACGCTTCTTGATCCACCGGTCTATTCTCTTGATCGAATTTGAAATTATAATCCAGAGCTTGAGAGCAAGTAGTACGAAGTGGTGAATGCTAAAGGTAAGCAGTTCGCCGAGTCGTACTCGAATGCTCTCGATCGATAAGTCTGTCCAGTCTGCTTCCTCATACGAGCCCTCAAGGATCCGCCGTGTGCGGAACTGCCAGATCTTGCGCGCGATCATGGCGAAGGCGAGCGAAGTGGCAAATAGATAGAGGGCAATAGTGAATATCATATGGTTACTTTTGTGCACAGGGGGCACACGCTATATCGATATATCTTGGATTACGCGGTTGCGACGCGAACGTAGCTTACGAGTGTAGCGCCGCTTGCTTTAAGGAGCGCTTCGATCGTCTGGTCAGGGTTCTTGATGAACGACTGGTCGAGGAGTGTGCGTTCTTTGAAGAACGTGTCGATCTTTCCAGCGAGCATTTTTTCTTTGATATCTTCCGGCTTGTTGCTTGCAGCAACCTCTTCGGCAAACATAGCTTTGACTTTGTCAGTTGCCTCAGCAGGAACATCTGCACGAGTTTTATATTCAGGGTTCATCGCAGCGACATGCATGGCAACATCACGAGCGACCTCAGGAGATCCTCCGGAAAGTCCGACGATAGTACCAACACGACCGTCGTGGATGTACACGCCAACAACTGGAGCCTCTACGGTAACAATCTCTCCGAGCTGCACGTTTTCTCCGAGCTTCTGTACTCCCATGGATACAAGTTCTGTTGCAATCGCTTTTGCTGCCTCTTCACCTTCGCTAATAGCTTTGTCTGCGATTGCTGTTGCAATAGCGACGAAGTCAGCGTTCTTTGCGACGAAGTCTGTCTCGCAGCGGAGAACGACAAGCATAGCTTTGCCGTCACGTTCGCCTTTGGCGATCGTACCAGCGGTTGCTTCGCGGTAAGATTTCTTTGCTGCGATTTCTGTTGATTTCTTCTTGAGGATAAGGAGAGCCTTTTCCATGTCGCCCTCTGCTTCTTCGAGAGCCTTCTTGCACTGCATGACTGAAACGCCGGTTTTATCGCGGAGTTCCTTTACTTGTTCCGTTGTGATCATAGAGTGATTATATACCGAATTAATTCTGCTTGTAAGCGTCAGCGAGGTGCTTGACGAGGAATTCGATCGAAGTGCGTGATGCGTCGTTTGCAAGGATAGGGTAGGTGACAGCCGTGATATCACAGTCAGTTGAACCGATAGCGATAGTTGGGATTCCAAGGCGAGTAGCTTCTTTGACTGCGATCTCTTCTTTTTTCGGGTCGACGATGAGGAGCGCGTCAGGGATTCCTTTGAGCGCTACGATACCGCTAAAGAGCTCTTCCATCTTCGCGACTTCGCGGGCGATGAGGAGCTGTTCTTTCTTGGTGTATTTCTTCTGGAGGTCTCCGCTGATCTTTGCTGCACGGAGTTCTTCGAGACGATTAAGACGCTTTTTGATCTCAGGGAAGTTGGTGATGATACCTCCAACCCAGCGAGTAGTGACAAACGGAAGACCGAGGCTCTCTGCTGCTGCACGAGTAGCTTCTTTTGCTTCAGGCTTTGAACCGACGAAGATAACAGTCTTGCCTTTTTCTCCGAGTGATTTCATGAAAGCAGCTGCTTCCGTGAGCATAACCTCAGATTTCTCGATATCGATGATATCGACCTTGTTCTTTGTAGCGAAGAGGTGCTTCGCTACGCTTGGGTGACGGCGTGTACGGGAGTACCCGAAATGAGCGCCGACGGTAAAGAGCTCTTTTGCGAGAGCGGATGCTGCGTTGCTGTTTTCTGACATAGACACAATAGTGTGGCTTCCGGTCGGTGACCGTAGGCCTTAATTAGATAATGCGATCCGTTCTTAAGCATTTCAGCTTGGCCATTTCTGGCCGAACAGGGAAGGTGACACAAGTCGGGACTCCCCACGGAAAGCCCTTGCAATATATCAGAAATATGGCTTTTTGAATATATTGACAAAAATGTAATTAATTGTATGAATTGTGCCTTCATCACAACATACTAGGCTACGAATATCGCATTGTGAATCGTGGCTCTGTGCTATAATTAAAAAGTTTTTAAAAATAGATTACGTAATTATTAAATTTCCCTCTACCCGTTATTTCGATGAAAATCCACAGAAGCCTCATTGCCGCGTCACTTTCCGCCATATTTATATGTGCCGGTGTCTTTTTTGTATCAGTGCCTGCCCATGCGGCGACGTTGATGACTGACACCTTCACGAGCACTACGATTGATACCTCTAAATGGACTGAAACTGATACGGGGGGTGCGGGAGGTTCGAGTGGAAATATCCAGACTTTTACCGGGAGCTCGAATGGACTTTACATAAAAGGTAACACCTCATGGGGTGGCAATAACCTCAAGACGGCAAACACCTATAGTCGTGCAACATACAATGTGACTCTTGAGGCCGATATTACTGTTGCTGACTGTACCTCGGGTACTTACTATCCTTCATTTGGATACGGTCGTCCATACGACACACTTACCGGTACGGCTGACTATATTTTCTATTACCCTGTGAACGGTCCGATAACCGGCAACTATTATGCTACGGGGACTGGAGGCGCGACTGAAAACAAGACATACGCATTCACTTGTACCAACAATACTCCATACCACATCAAGCTCACGATGAAAACGGGTGGTGGGTATGACTTGTTTATCAACAACAGTGTAACTGCAAACATCACATCGACAGCGGGTACAGTAAACGGAGTTTTTTATTTCCAGCAATACGCTAGTTCCGCAACGCCGACAAAAATAACGAACGTAAACATTTACGATAGTTCTGTTGTGACCGCTCCTGATGCACCGACAAGTCTCTCTACCACTCCGGGCAACTTGCAGATGGGGCTGTCGTGGACTGCTCCTGCTTCAAACGGCGGAGCCGCTATTACTGACTATGTGATCGAATACCGCACTGGTGGAGGAGCATATTCAACTTTCTCTGATGGTACGTCGACATCTACTTCGGCAACAGTCACCGGACTTACAAACGGTACGAGTTATGACTTTCGTGTTTCGGCGGTGAATTCAGCGGGCACCGGAACCGCGTCGAGCGTCGCGACTGCGACACCTATCGCCGGCGCACCAGGAGCGCCGACATCGCTTGCGAGTACGACATCGGTCGCGCAGCAAGTCGACCTTACGTGGACCGCGCCAGTTTCCGATGGAGGATCTGCGATTACTGACTACACTATTGAATATGCTGTGCATGGCGGAGCATATTCGACGTTCGCTGACGGCACTTCGACTGCAACCTCAGCAAGCGTAACTGGACTTACGAACAACACGCAATATGACTTCCGTGTGAAGACAGTGAATGCGAGTGGTACGAGCGGTGCTTCAAACGTGGTTTCGGATACGCCGTATTCCTATGTGCTTGTCGAACGATTTACCGGAACAACAATTAACGGTACAAATTGGACAGAAGTTGATCCAACTGGAACCGGAGGTACTACTGGAAAAGTACGGCAGAATGGGTCACTGACAGTGCAGGGTATCGGAGCATTTGCTTCGCAAAATGGGCTCTATACTGTCTCTACTTACGATCGCTCGAGCTCTGATATTAGTATGGAGGTTACAGTTACGAGCTCTACCTGTCCGGGTATCGGAGCTGATTTTGGATACGGAAATCTTAATTTTGCATCAGGGTCGGCTGGCGGAGCATATATCATGACTCAGGTAGGGGCGAATTGGTATTTATATTACTGGGTTAATGGAGCAAACCAGAGTCTTGTTTCTCCGGTGCTGTTGTCTGGAGTCACGTGTTCAGCTGGAGTTCCAAACACGTTTAGACTTGTCGCTAGGACAGGGGGTACTGGAGGTGTCGATGTATACGCTAACGGTTCGGGGACAGCAGCAGCTTCGATTCTTACCAGTGGGGGAACTTTTTCAAACAAGGCGTTTTTTCTTGGAGCATATGATTCTGCTGGACTAACTACGACGTATGATGATGTAAAAATTGTTGGACCGGCTACCATACCTTCAGCGCCAAGTAGCCTCTCAGGAACTGCTGGTGATGCACAGGTCGCGCTTACCTGGAGTGTTCCATCTACCAATGGAGGCTCTGCTCTTACTGACTATGTTGTTCAGTATCGTCTGACTGCTGCTGGCGGAGCATATTCAACTTTCTCTGACGGTACATCAACTTCAACATCTGCAACGGTTACGGGGCTTACCAATGGTGCCTGCTACGATTTTCAAGTCGCAGCAGTGAATGGTATTGGTACGAGTGCGTATTCGACCGCGGAAACAAACAAGTGTCCGGTTTCTGTAACGCCAGGTGCACCGACAGCGTTGGCGGCTTCAATTGCTGGATTTACTAATTTGAATGACTGGGTCACTGGTTCGTATATTTTTGCTGACCCAAATGGAGACTCCGAAGGGGTGAGTACGTATCGTTGGTTGAGCGCCACGACGCTTGGTGGCGTCTACTCGGCTATCCCCGGTGCGACATCGCTTAACTACAATATCGCGTCGAGTGATTTGGGAAACTATTTAAAGTTTGAAGTCACGCCGGTGTCTACCGTTAGTCCGACTACTGGCTCAGCAGTGCTCTCAAGTGGTATCGGCCCTATCGGTACCGACTCGGCCTATTTCAACCAGATTATGTCGGTCGGGCAGAGTCTTTCGATCGGTATCAACACGGGGTCGTCTCTCACGACTACTCAGCCGTATAACAATAAAATGCTGACGATCGGATCTTCGAGTGGTACCGGAGGAGGAATCGGTAGCGGTACAAGCTTTACTGCGCTTGTAGAAAATGGAGGTCTCGAGTCTCCGGGAAGTTCGATAGCCAATACTATTACCTCAAACGTCCCGAGTAATCTTTTTGACGCTGTTGTTTCAAACAACGGTGCGAACGGGTATGCATACTCACAACTTAAACAGGGCACTGTTCAGTACACTGTTGGTACGACTCAAACAACAAATATAAAAGCGGCCGCGCTCGGCGTAAGCAGCCGTATTGCGCGTGTCGTTGGTATTACAAACATTCACGGCGAGACTGATAACCACAATGAGATACTCGCAGGTACTGCACATGCAACAATTCAGAGCAATTATGAAGCTGCGCTTGTTGAGTGGCAGCAAGATCTTGAGGGAGACCTTAAGGCTATCACGGGACAATCCGGACACATTCCCATGTTCTTGTCTCAGATGAGTTCGTACTTTTCTTCATATGGAAACAATCCGTATCCTGATATCCCGCTCGCGCAGCTTGCTGTTTCGGAAAATTATACCGATAAATTCTATATGGTTGCACCGAAATATTTCTTTAATTACTCGGATCAACACCATCTCACGGCTGCGAGTTCGCGTTGGCTCGGTGAATATTACGGTAAGGTGATGAAGCAGGTGATCGTGGATCATGTTGCATGGCGACCGCTTAGTCCGAACTCTGTTACTCGCTCAGGTAATGTTATTACGGCGGTATTTCATGTTCCATCGGGAAGCCTGGCTTTCGATACGACGCTCATGCAAGCATTTCCAAATTATGGATTTGAATACTCGGATTCGACGAATTCTGCAACAATAAGTTCGGTTTCTATTACGGGTTCAGACACTGTACAGATTGTACTCTCGGGTGTTCCGACAGGTACAAGTCAGCGCTTGCGTTATGCCTACACGGGAACAACCGGCTCCCTTGCGGGGAGTCATGCGACCGGTGCATCTGGTGGAAACCTTCGTGATACAGATAACTATCCGTCACTCTATGGTAATACGCTCTATAACTGGGCTGTGCATTTCGATAAAGCAGTTTCGGTTGTAACAGACAGTACTCCACCAACACTCTCCTCTGTTTCCATCGCTTCAAACAATACAACGACCACGCTCGCGAAAGCAGGCAATACAATAACGCTTACGTTTACGGCCGATGAGACCATCAGTACACCAACAGTAACCTTCCTC
>CAIQBF010000063.1 GCA_903869975.1 uncultured bacterium
GGTCTTTCAAAAGGTATTTTTTATGCGCGGCGACTAGACTGTGTGCAGCAATTCCAATTGTTCTTTTGTGTTCACGCCCAGCGCTTCTTTTGCGTCTATTGATACTGTTGCAACAGAGGCTCCTTCGTCCACCGCCATCTGTACGAGATCTGTCAGATAGTATTCGCCTTGTGCGTTTGTGTTTTTGAGTTGTGCGAGGTGCGGCCAAAGCCAGGCAGGATCGAAAGCGTATACCGCTGAATTCATCTCCTTGATACCAAGCTCTTCTGCGGAGGCGTCTTTCTTCTCCACGATCTTTCGAATCTGTCCCGATTCATCGCGCACGATACGGCCGAAATCGGCATATCCTGCACGCCAGGCATCGAAATCCGGTACCGAAACGGTAGCGAGGGTCACCGCTATCTGCGAGTCTGTGTGAGCCGCCACGATAGCGCGGATGCTTTCCGCCGTGATGTATGGCATATCGCCAGAAAGCACCACCACCGGCTTCGTAGAGCCCAAAAGAGCCTCTAGTGCAGCCAATACCGCATGTCCAGTGCCCAGCTGCTCGTTTTGAATAGCATAGCGGTATCCGGAGCCGAGCCGCTCCATAACCATCTCGCGCTTCTGCCCCACTACGATCACAGGAGCATCGCACACGCCTGAATCGCGCACCGCTTCGAGCACGTGCGAGATCATCGGCTTACCATGGAGCTCGTTGAGGACTTTTGGAAGCTCCGTTTGCATTCGCTTGCCAAGACCGGCCGCGAGAATCACTATGTCAGCTTTTTGCATAGAGAAAATATAGCAAAATTCGTAGAAAACACGAAACACCTTCGGCTTTTTATTTTCCCAGCATCAATGCTAAAATCCTCCGTGTAAAACATATGCGTAAGAAAAAAATATCCCAAAAAGCCTCCCGAATCCTGATCATCGCACTAGCGGCTGTACTGCTCGGCGGCACTGCGCTCGCACTTCGCATATACGAACACAAAGCTGCCCCCACATCTGAACAATCCATCGAAAAACAAACCGCCAAAATCCAAGCAGCTCAAAACGCACCAGCCGTACGCCGCCAGATATGTAAGCCCGTCTCGCATGCTTCCAATCCTTGCTCACCCGAAAATCTACTTCCGTATTTCCCCGACCAAGCATCTGCCGAACAAGCATCCGCCATCTGCAACCTCGAGAGCCGCGGCAATCCAAACACACAAAGCTACGTGGACTTTTGCCGCGACGGCAGCGTATTTTCTTTTGGACTCTTTCAGATCAATGTCATCGCTCAAGAACACCTCATCCCCGAATGTGCCGGTGTGTTCAAGACCACCATGGATCCAGCCATCGGCGACGTAGCCTGCGTCAAGAAAAACAATGGCGTCTGCGTCATCAGCGATTGCCGCGTAATAGATCAGGAAAAATACGCCGCCTGCCGCGCTGCCGTGACCGGCATCGAGAAGAACATCACACTCGCCGCAAGTATCTGGAAAGACCGCGGAAGCTGGAAAGACTGGGGAGCATACGCGTTCTGCAAGGCGAAGTTTTAAAACTACGCTGTACGGTAAATTGACTTTTTATATAAATTATGACATAATTTATATAACAAATTTAAAATAATAAATGAACTTAAAAGGAAAAACGCTCAATGCACTCGGATTTATTTGTTTAACACCATTTGCTCTGACAGTAGTGGTGATTACATTTTTCCCTTACAAACACCACATAGAGAGCGATATTCTCATGTCTGTTGTGACATCGGTAATAGCAGCAATAGGAGAATTCCTGCTCCTTGCTGGAATGAGAAAACAGCGAGAAGAGAAAAATCTTCCCCGTAAAAAATAGCAAGCCGCAAGAATCGTCACAAAGTGACACATACATTCTTGTGGCTTTTCTTGTGCTGCCCGAAGCGCGGAGTTTGTTGACAAAACACTACCTGTGTTATACATTGCGAACAAATTTCAC
>CAIQBF010000064.1 GCA_903869975.1 uncultured bacterium
GCCAAGGAAATGATCGGTAAGACGCCAGAGTCTATTATCGCGTATCGCCCAATGAAGGACGGCGTGATCGCTGACTATCGCGTGACTGAAGCCATGCTCAGATATTTTATCGGCAAGGCACTCGGTCGCTGGAATCTTTTTAAACCGGAAGCCATGATCTCGGTGCCGGCTGGTATTACGAGCACGGAGCGTCGTGCTGTTGTTGAGGCGGCGCTTCGCGCTGGCGCAAAAAATGCGTACGTGGTGAAGGAGCCGATCCTCGCCGCTATTGGTGCTGGAATTCCGATTCAGGAATCGTGCGGACACATGATCGTGGATATTGGTGGTGGTACGACTGACGTTGCGGTGATTTCACTCGGCGGAATTGTAGCGTCGACTTCGGTGAAGTGCGCCGGCAACAAAATCGATCACGCGATTACTGACTATATTCGCAAGACATACAACCTCGCCATTGGCGACAAGACTGCCGAGCGCATCAAAATGGAAATCGGTGCAGCCGTACCACTCGAAGAAGAGCTCACTATGACCATCAAGGGGCGCGACTATGTACAAGGTCTTCCGCGCACCGCGCAGGTTTCGACCAACGAAATCGTGCGCGCTATCGATCCGGAACTACGCCTCGTGGTCAAAGCAATCAAAGACGTCTTGCAAGAAACACCGCCCGAACTCGCGGCTGATATCATCGACCAGGGCATCATCATGACCGGAGGCACATCGCAGCTCCGCAATTTTCCTGACCTTATCTATCGCCGCACGGGTGTAAAAGCGCGTCTTGCCGACGAGCCACTCTATTGTGTCGTGAAGGGTACTGGTATCGCACTCGAACATTTGGGTACGTACAAGCGCTCGATACTTTCTAAGCGGCCGTAATCACTCATGAGCGACGCATCAGTATTCCACGCATATATAGTAGGAGGGAAACGCGAGGATGCTCGCGTGCATGTCGAGGAGCTTCTTGGACGGCTTGCTGTCGAGAGGACGGCCAATGCGGATTGTCTGATCACTGAGCATGTGACTTTTTCGATCGATGATGCGCGAGCGCTTCGCCTGTGGCAAGGGCTCACTTCTATGCACGGTGGCAAAAAAGTACGCGTCGTGTATGCGGATTTTATAAATCGCGAAGCAGAACATACGCTACTCAAGACGCTTGAAGAGCCTGTGCCCGATACACATATTATTTTTGCGGTTCCGAATCCGGACGTGCTTCTTCCGACGCTGCTTTCTCGCGTTCGCGTTGTGATGCCTGCACGAAACCGGGATGTATTTTCTGGAGTAGACGGCGATACAAAAAGCGATGCGCGGAAATTTCTCGCGCTTTCTCGTGCGGGTCGCCTTGCGCATGTTGCAACACTTGTAGAGAAAGGTGACGACGAGGATGCTGCGGCTGAAGTGCGCGAGCGCGCGCTCACGCTGATGAACGATCTCGAGCGCGCGCTCGCGGAAACTCCCGAGAAGAATCGCGAATCACTCGCGCTTATTTTGAAACTCAAACGGTACCTGTACACTCCCGGCGGATCAGCACGAATCATTCTCGAAACGCTTGCGATTACGTGCTAATACCATTTTGCCAAAACGCGTTTCCCGGGTATACTTTCCGCATATGGCATTCAATTTCACCAATCTCGACAAAGGTTTGCAGGAATCAACAGAGTGGCTCGCGCGCGAATTTTCTCGCGTACACACAGGACGCGCAGTACCCATGCTCCTCGACGGCGTTATGGTAGAGGCATATGGATCGTTTCAGCCTATCAAGAACGTTGGTTCGATCAACGTTGAAGATGCTCGCACGCTTCGCATCGCCCTTTGGGACAAGAGCGTAGTCAAAGATGTAGAAAAGGCGATTGCGGCTGCAAACCTCGGTCTTTCAGTCGCGACTGATAGCGATGGTATGCGTGTCATTTTTCCGCCACTCACTACAGAGAACCGCGCACGCCTCGTAAAAGTACTCAAGGAAAAAATGGAAGAGGCGCGTATCAGTGTTCGTAAAGAGCGTGAAGCAGCGCAGAGTGAGCTCAAAACTGCTGATCTCCCCGAGGATGATGCACGCCGCGCAAAAGATGAAATCCAGAAGCGCGTCGATGCTGCAAATGCAAAACTCGAGTCGATCTTCGAGTCAAAAGAAGAAGAGGTAATGAACTAACTCTGTGACTACCGTCATTCTTTTTTTGGTAGTGATCGTTATTCTGGTGGTCGGGCATGAGCTCGGCCACTTTTTCGTGGCGAAAGCGTTTGGTGTACGCGTTGACGAATTCGGTATCGGCTATCCACCACGCGCAAAAAAACTCTTCACATGGAAGAAAACTGTCTTTACGCTCAATTGGTTGCCGTTCGGCGGTTTTGTACGAATTTTCGATGAGGATGCTACGAGCGAAGAACATCGAGCTGGCTCGTTTGCGTATGCAAAGATGTATAAGCGTGTGCTGATCATTGCGGCCGGCATTATTGCCAATATGGTAATTGCTATGGTTTTGTATGCGATCTCTTTTGGTATCGGATTCTTTGGCAGTCCGAGTGATTTCTCTGGTAGCGTAGCGCTCAGTCCGGTACGAGCACTGGTGACAAGCGTGGTTTCTGATAGTCCTGCAAGTACTGCTGGTTTGAAAAACGGCGATGCGATCATCTCGCTTGCTGCGGGCGCTGATGCAGCGACCCCTACGACAGTAGAGGGAGTGATTTCGTTTATTCATGCGCATGGTGACGAGCCGGTGACTCTCTCGGTGGAACGCAACGATGAGGTGCTTACTTTCGTTGCAACACCGAAAGCTGGCGTCGTGGGCGCCGCTCCGGGTATTGGAGTTTCTCTTGCGGAAGCGGCGCGTATGCGCTTGCCGTTTTTCCGGGCACTTGGAACTGGCGTGACATATACGCTTCATCAATTCAAGGCAACGGTTGTCGGTATTGGCGCGCTCGTCGGAGGAGCTTTTCAAGGTAACACCGCAATGCTTTCGCAGGTGTCGGGACCTGTCGGTATTGCGCAGATCGCAGGTCAGGCGTACTCGCTTGGCATCGGATCACTGCTTTCGTTTATGGCACTCATTTCTATCAACCTCGCCGTGATCAATCTTCTGCCGTTTCCAGCTCTGGATGGGGGACGGCTCATTCTTGAGCTCTTTGCCTCAAAGGGAAAATCCAAAATTCCCAAGAAAGCAGTCTCGGCGATAAACCAGATCGGCTTCCTGATCCTCATCCTCCTTATGGTGCTCGTGACGTACTCAGATATACGACATCTTATCGCATAATTGTCAAACATCGGGGGTTGACAAGCCTAAAATGCCTTTTTATCCCATAATACCTAGCCGGGGAGAGCAAGGGCTAGTGTAAAAAAAGCCTTATGCTGTAACGGTCTAACGAAGTTTGACTTTTCTCTTAATAATGATAGTATGGAAAGGTAACAAATAACAACACATCTATGCCTATGTCAAAAAAGATAACATTCAAGCCAAAACAGGTCACCAAAAAGATCCTTTCACCGCTCCAGGACCGTTCTCTCGATATCGTCAAAAGCCGTTTCGGCCTTGGCGGAGATACTGAGCGAAAGACGCTTGAAGCTATCGGCGACAAATACGGCATCACTCGTGAGCGTGTTCGTCAGATCGAGCAGGCCGCGCTCACTCTCATCAAAAAGTCTGAAGACTACAAGAGCGAACAAGGCACTTGGAGTGAACTCAAAGGCATTGTTGAGGAGCTCGGCGGGCTTGTTGCTGAACAGGAATTGCTCGAATCTATTTCGAAAGACGAAGATACTCAGAACCATGTGCACTTCTACCTCGTACTCGGTGATGATTTTATAAAGCACCGTGAGGATGATGATTTCGTTTCTCGCTGGAGCGTCAACGGTGATCTCACCAACAAAGTTCATACATCGCTTTCCTCTCTCTACGCAAAACTTTCTGACGACGAACTCATTTCAGAAAGCGACATGGTGGATCGTTTCCTCGAAGAGTTGAAGAAGATCAACGTTGATCATCGCGATGACGAGATGGCTAAGCGATGGCTCTGTCTCTCAAAAGGTATTTGTAAGAATCCGCTCGGTGAATGGGGTAAGTCCTCAGCAAGCGGCGTAAAGGCTCGCGGTATCAAAGATTATGCATATCTTATGATGCGTAAACACGGCAGCCCAATGCACTTCCGCGAAGTTGCTGAAGCGATCACGAATACATTCATGAAGAAGTGTCACACTGCAACGTGTCACAACGAGCTTATCAAAGATGGACGTTTCGTTCTCGTCGGCCGCGGCATGTACGCGCTCAGCGAATGGGGATACAAGCCTGGTGTCGTACGCGATGTCATCAAAGAAATTCTTAAGCGCGAGGGCCCACTCACAAAAGAAGAAGTTGTAGACAAAGTTCTCAAGGAGCGATATCTCAAAAAGAACACAATCCTCGTGAATCTCCAGAACCCAAAATACTTCAAGAAAAACAAAGAAAAGAAATATACGCCAGTCTAACCTCTTAGATAAAAAATACCTCCACATGGAGGTATTTTTTATGCAGGTTTTTTGTACCTGAACAAATAAATGCGTGATATACTATTTGCATGAAGAACCGCGAAGGGGGACACATTCTCGTCATTATCCTTGGAATTATTCTGGTGCTATTTCTCGTAGGCTTTTTTCGGACATCTCGTTCTGTTTGGAGTCCAGTAACGTACAAGAAGGTCTTGCGCTTGCCATGCGGACTGACAGTGTCGCATCCAGGTCTTACAAAAGGAGAAAAGATTTCTTTCCCGCTTAAGCTTGATGGCTATGTGAACGACTGCGGTTGGACCAAAGTAGGTATGAGTGCCGGTACGGCTCAGGTCTTTGATGGACAAGGACGTGCAGTCACTGACCCGACAGATCTTGTGGTTCCCTCCGATTCGATTGAGGCACCGTACTATTTCTCCGCTATGATGTATGTTGTCGCGCCTCCGAGTACCGATACTGGCACTATTATCATTAAGAGCACAAGCGGGCTGATTTATCCGGTCGCACTTCTATTCTAATGGAAATTGTTGTTGCTATATTTTCGTTTATATTCATGATCATCGGGAAGCTCGCTTTCATATGGGGGCCGCTTCTTGCTATGTATTTTGGTTTTGAAATGTGGCACCACTTTGTGACTGAGCGCTTCGTGCTTGGTATGACCTGGACGATCTTTGAGATCGAGGTGCCGCGCGATGTCGAGCGCTCACCGATGGCTATGGAGCTTATCTTTACGAACTCGATGTACCACGCGAGTGCGAAAGGTCTTTGGGAAATTTGGATTCAGGGTGCGCCGCACTTTTGGTTTTCGCTTGAGATCGCAGGTATCGACGGGCAGGTGCATTTTTATATTCGTTCACCGTCGCGTATTCGCGATCTTGTTGAGACACAGGTGTATGCTCAGTATCCGCAGGCAAAAGTACGAGAAGTGGATGACTACACGCTTGCAGTGCCATACGATGCGCCGAATGCCGATTGGTATGTGTGGGGTGCTGAATGGAAATTGCTCAATCATGACGCGTTCCCAATTCGTACCTACAAAGATTACGGACTTGATGAGCCGAGCGACAAGGAAATGCTCAAGATCGATCCGCTGACGCCGACGATCGAATATCTCGGTGCGCTTCCGCGCGGACAGCAGGTGTGGATTCAGCACGTTGTGCGTCCTTCCAAAAAAGAATATCACGGCCATGGTCATGGCAAGCCAGCGCACCATGGTTGGGTAGATGAAGTATACGAGGAAATGGAACGCCAGATGGCTCCATTCCGTCAGTATCGCTTGCAGGAAGGAGGACCAAACGCGGGAACATACGCGTCTGAAGTTCGTCCGCCTCGAACGATCGAGGAGCGCCTTGAAAAGATGCGCGAGAAAATCTCAAAGCTCGGTTTCGATGTGGGTATCCGTGTCGTGTGTGTGGCTGAGGCAAAATATCATACTGTCGAGGATTTCAACGGTCTTCGCCGCTCAGCGCGTCTTTTGTACCGCCAGTTCAATGCGCCGGACAGTAATAGTCTTATCCGCGTGAACGCGACACAATTCGATTCGCCGTTTGCTGACCCGACTGGTCTTGCTCTCTGGAATATGAAGAATAAAATGCTGAACTGGTACCGACTGCGTATTTTTTATCATCCTCCGCTCTGGTATTCGTTTAATTATCCAGCGGTCATTCAGTCCTTTACGGGTGCGAAGCCGGTCAATATTAGCGTACTGAACGTAGAAGAGCTCGCTACTATTTTCCATTTCCCTGGTCAGGTTTCCCAGGCTCCATCGTTCCAGCGTATTGAGTCTAAGGTTGCTAAGCCGCCAGCAAATCTTCCAATCTAATGAAAAAAATACGGATTATTATTTTTTCTATCGCGCTTTTTTTCGCATTATTTTTATCGATTACCGCTACGCCCAAAAATGCCCCGAAAGAGGGTGGCATTTATACCGTTGTGACAGGTGCTTCGCTTAAGAGTATTGGGACCGATCTTGAACGCGAACATTATATTCGTTCTCGAGTACTTTTTTCTACGTTGGTCACGTTTCTCGGTGGCGAAAACTCAATTTCCCCGGGTGATTATTATTTGGCACCAGGAGAGGGAGTACTCGGCGTAGCTCGGCAGATTGCAAAAGGGGATCACAAACTTCTCCCGATCAAAGTCACGATTCCTGAAGGAGAAAACGTACGGGATATGAAAGAAGTACTCATTGAGAAGTTGCCTGAGTTTGACGGCGAGGTTTTTGTTTTAAGCGCGAGGCAGTTTGAGGGATACCTTTTTCCTGAAACATATTTCTTTTATCCAAAAGCCACTCCCGAGGATGTGATCCGCGAGATGCGTGCCATGTTCGAACGGAAGACAAAAGGGCTTTTTACCGAGACGGCACTTCGCGGACGTTCCGAGAAAGATATTGTCGTAATGGCTTCGATTATCGAACGCGAGG
This sequence comes from uncultured bacterium, assembly GCA_903869975.1. Classification (GTDB taxonomy): domain Bacteria; phylum Patescibacteriota; class Minisyncoccia; order Phycocordibacterales; family UBA9973; genus CAITQP01. The sequence goes on from CAIQBF010000064.1 coordinate 6,888, forward strand.
CTCACGGGGAGAACGACCGCGCTACTATTGCCGGGATTCTCTGGAAACGGCTCGCGCAAGGTATGGCGCTTCAGGTGGACGCAACCGTGGCTTTTGCCAATCAGGTTCGTGAGGCCGACCTTAGGAAGAGCCATTTTAAACTTGATTCGCCGTATAATACGTATGTTTATAAGGGTTTGCCGCCGGGACCTATTGCGAATCCAGGTATAGAGGCGCTCACGGCAGCACTTGCTCCAAACGAGACGCCGTACCTCTATTATCTTCACGATACTCGTGGTACTATCCATTACGCGAAAACGTATGCCGAGCATCAGAAGAATATTGCGAAATATCTTCGATAGGCTGAAGCGTGCCGCACCCTAATTCATTAGATTTTATGGAAAAAAAATACTACCCAACTATCGGTCTTGAGATTCATGCCGAACTCAAAACCAATTCAAAAATGTTTTGCGGCTGCAAAAACGACCCTGACGAGAAAAAGCCCAACACAAATATTTGTCCTGTTTGTATGGCGCACCCGGGAGCTATTCCAGTACCAAACAAGCGCGCGATGGAGCAGGTAGTCCGTGTAGGGCTTGCTATCGGCGGGAATATTGCTGATTTTACTGAGTTTGATCGCAAGAATTATTTTTATCC